>CAJMJM010000053.1 GCA_905213725.1 Collinsella aerofaciens | reverse complement strand
CTTGAGGGAAAAACGATCCTGCTGGGCATTACCGGCGGGATCGCCGCCTATAAGGCGTGCAATATCGTGCGCCTGCTGCAAAAGCGCGGCGCGCGCGTCAAGGTCGTTATGAGCGAGCATGCCACGGAGTTCGTGGGGCCGCTTACCTTCCGCGCGCGCACCAACGAGCCCGTTGCCGTGGGCCTATTCGACGATCCCTCCGACCCCATCCACCACATTTCGCTGGCGCAGGAGCCCGATCTGGTGGTCGTGGCGCCCGCGACGGCCAATATCATCGCCAAGATGGCAAACGGTATCGCCGATGACCTCATCTCCACCACGCTGCTTGCGACGCCGCGACCCATCGTGATCGCACCCGCTATGAACAACGGCATGTGGAAGGCGCCGGCGACGCAGGCCAACATGGCTACGCTGCGCGAGCGTGGTGTCCATGTGGTGGGACCCGGCAGCGGCTACCTTGCCTGCGGCGACGTGGACACGGGACGCATGAACGAGCCCGAGGACATCGTCGAGGCCATCTGCGAGGTGCTGAACCCCGTCCCGCAATACCTTGCGGGCAAGCGAATCGTGATCACCGCCGGCCCCACGCACGAGCCGATCGACCCCGTACGCTTCATCGGAAACCAGTCGTCGGGCAAGATGGGCATCGCCCTGGCGGGGGAGGCCGCTCGCCGCGGTGCTGCGGTCACGCTTGTGCTGGGGCCGACATCGCTCGATGTTCCCCACGGCGTGGAGTGCGTGCGCGTGCAGACCGCCGAAGAGATGCTGCAGGCAGCGCTGAGCGCCTTTCAGACGGCTGATGCGGCCATTTGTGCGGCCGCTGTCGCCGACTACACCCCCGCGACCCCTGCCGACCATAAGCTCAAAAAGGCCAACGAGCGCCTGGATCGCATCGAACTGGTCGAGCCGGTCGATATTTTGGCCGAGCTCTCGCGCCAAAAGGGAGAGCGGTGCGTGATCGGCTTTGCGGCCGAGACCGATAACGTCGTGGAGTACGCGCAGCGCAAGCTTGCGCGCAAGGGTTGCGATGCCATTATCGCCAACGATGTCTCGCGCGCCGATTCGGGCTTTGGAACCGATACCAACAAGGCCTGGATCGTGAGCAAAGCGGGCACGCAAGAACTTCCCGTGCTAACAAAACCCCAGCTCGCAGATACAATTTTGGACTTGCTTCAAAATATTTAAAAAAGTTCTTGCACAAGGGCAAAGTTTCGGGTTAATATACTCCCTGTTGCGAGCGAGAGCACAGCAACAAACAAAGGCTTCGGGACGTGGCGCAGCTTGGTAGCGCACTTGACTGGGGGTCAAGGGGTCGCTGGTTCGAATCCAGTCGTCCCGACCAGAAGTTTGCAGGTCAGGCACCCAGTGCCTGACCTTTTTTGTTTTAATCACCATGATTATTTTGCTTAAAGCAACGACGTTCCCGCTCGATGTAATCACCGAATCAAAACGTGTACATCAGCCACCAAAATCGACATTTTTCGACATGTTTGGAGGCTGATGTACACGAATGCGAAATCCCCGCCGCCTAAAAGCGCCCTCCACATGTCTGGACTCTCTATGCTTACGCTGGATAGACATCGCCGGAACGGGTATAGTATCGAAAGTTTTGTCGTTAACCAGCGGGGGAGTCCTGTGGGCATCAAAAAGAAGATCAAAAAGGAGCTTATCGGCACTTCCGATTACCCGTCGAATAAGATCTTTACGATCTCCAATTTCATCACCTTTACGCGCCTGATCCTCACCCTGGTATTTCTGTACCTGTTTGTGACGGACAACAACCGCGTCATCGCCATTGTTATCTACGCCGTTGCCGCCTCCACCGACTGGATGGACGGCCAGATCGCCCGCATGACTAAGACGGTCTCATGGCTCGGCAAGGTCATGGATCCCATCTGCGACCGTGCGCTGCTGTTCACCGGCGTCTTGGGACTGGTGGTCCGCGGAGAGCTACCCATCTGGGTCTGCGTGCTCATTATTGGCCGCGACATCTATCTGGGCATCGGCACGCTTATCGTTCGTCATTATCACCGTCGCCCCTTCGATGTCGTCTTCCCCGGAAAGATTGCCACAGCGCTGCTCATGACCGGATTCTCGCTCATGCTGCTCGGTTTCCCCGTTATTGACGGCCTGCATCTTTTACCTTCAACCCTTAAGGCCTTCCCGGGCCTCAACGGAAGCTCGGTGCCCCTCGGCATCTTCTTTGTGTACGGCGGCGTGATCTTCTCCATGCTCACGGCTGTCATCTACTCCATTAAGGGCGGAGTGGCCATTAAACAGGCTCTCGCGCATCCCGAGGACGAGGACATCGACTTTCTAAACCCTGAAATCGAAGACTGATTCGTTGGGGTATGATTACGTACGGTTCATTATTTGCGGCACGTCCGCGATAAGTTAGGGGTTGTCATGGACAACATGGTTAACAATATGCCTCAGAATGATAAGGCTGCTGACGCTACCTGCGTATTCCGCGTGCCTTCAAGCGACGTCACCGTTCCCGACCTCATGGCCAACGTGCGCATCACCGCCCCCGTTCTGTCCATCGTCAAGGGTCCGCAGACTGGTGCCGCCTTTGAGCTCGAGGACGAAGTGCCCACCATCGGCCGCGATCCTGCGAACGGCATCTTCCTCAATGACATGACCGTTTCGCGCAGCCACGCGCGCATTATTCGCGAGGGCCTCGGAGCTCGCATCGAGGACCTGGGCTCGCTCAATGGCACCTGGGTCGACGGTGCCATAGTCAACGCGGCCCCGCTGCACGACGGTTCTTCCGTCCAGATCGGTACGTTTACGCTCATCTACCACGAGAGCACGCCGGAGCGCATCGAAACCGGTGAGTAGGGAATGGCCGAACGCAACTATCTGAGTATCGGCCAAGTCGTCAACCTACTTCGAGGCGCATACCCCGATCTTTCGAACTCAAAAATTAGATTTCTAGAGGATGAGGGGCTCATTACCCCTCATCGTACGCCTAAGGGATACCGTCAGTACTCTAAGGAGGACGTTGATCGCCTGGAGGTCATCCTGCACTTGCAGAAGACCCGCTACATGCCGCTCAACGTGATTAAGCAGCGCTTGGAAAACGCCACGGACCTGTCAACGCTCGCCTACGAGGTGGGGTTGCTATCCGATGTTCCGCTCAAGACGGAGCCCAAGGAGACTAAGCAAAAGCTGCATCCCATCGAGACCATTCCCGATATGTTGGGCGTCGAGATTTCATTTATCCGCTCGCTCGCCGAGAACGACCTCATTCGCATCATCAAGAGTCCGCAGAATCGAGAGCTCGTCGATGGTCGCGATTTCCCGATCATCCGCTACTGCTCCGAGCTGTCACGCTTCCATATCGAGCCGCGCAACCTGCGTCAGTACGTGTCTTCCGCCAACCGCGAGTCCTCGATGTTTGAGCAGGTGCTCGTGAGCATGCTCGGAATGGATACCTCCGATGACGAGCGCGACGCCAAGCTCGAGCGGGCGTTTAAGAAGCTTCACGACCTGACGGAAGGTGGGCACACTGCGCTGCTCAAGAACCGCGTTTTTGAGTCGCTCAACGCCGTGGTCGAGGACGCCGACATCGATGCACTCGATGAGGAAATCACTCGCTCCGAGTCCACCAAGGCCAAAAACGAAGAGACAGCCGCGCCGGCTTCGCACGAGGATTCTCTCGTAAAGCCGCTCAAGGTCGTCGCCCCTTCGCAATCCGGCACAGCCACCGCGGGCATATAACCGCTGCCGAAATTTCGGCAACCCATTGAAAGGGCATGCAATGTACGACTTCGAATCTCAAATCGTCGATATCCCCGACTATCCCGAGCCCGGAGTCATCTTTAAGGACATCACGCCGCTCTTTGGCAATCCCGAGGCGCTCAAAGCCATGACCGATGCCCTCGCCGAGCACTTTGCCGGCATGGGAATCACCAAGGTCGTGGGTCCCGAGGCTCGCGGCTTTATGGTTGGCGTACCGGTGGCTGTAGCCCTTGGCGCCGGCTTTGTTCCCGCACGTAAACCGGGCAAGCTGCCGCGTGAGACCGTAAGCCAGAGCTACGAGCTCGAGTACGGCACCGATTCAATTGAGATCCATGCCGACGCTATCAGCTCTAAAGATACCGTGTTGATTCTGGACGACTTGGTCGCGACGGGCGGAACCGTCGAGGCAACAGGTAAACTGGTGCGAGATATGGGCGCAAAGCTTGTCGGTTACGGTTGTATCCTTGAGCTTGCGTTTCTCAACCCGCGCGAGAAGCTCACGCCGTCTGATGACGATGTGGAGCTCTTTAGCCTGGTGACGGTGGACTAGCCGTTACCCTTAGTTACTGGAAAGGAAGCTACATGCGCACAGCAAACACGCACAAAAACATGGCACGCTGCGCTGCTACGGCAACCCTCGCTTGTGTTTTGGGCTTGGGCCTCGCGGCTCCTGCCTACGCCGATACCGCATCCGACCTTGCCGCTGCTCGTACGAAGCTCGAGCAGATCGGTACCCAAACTCAGCAGATTTACGATGAGCTCGCCACGCAGACGCAGGCGCTCGATCAGACTGCCGGCGAGATCACGCAAAAGCAGCAGGAGATCGCCGATGGTCAGGCTAAGCTCTCGACCTATGTCGCCGGCGAGTACAAGACCGGTGGTCTGAGCCTACTTCAGGTTCTGACGGGCGTCGACGACCTGAGCGATATGCTCAACCGTCTGTTCTACTACGGCAAAGTTTCCGATAAGCAGGCTCAGACCATTCAAGAGGTCAAGGAGCTTAAGCAGCAGCTCACCGATAAGCAGGCCGAGCAGGAGAAGAACGTCGCCGCCACGCAAAAGAAGGTCGACGAGCTTAACGCCCAGCAGGCTGAAGCCCAGAACGTCGTAAACTCTCTGGATTCACAGCTGCAGGCCGAGCTTGCCGCCGAGGCCGAGGCCAACGCCGCGCTGCAGGCTGGCATCAACGCCAGCACCGCCGAGAAGGCCACGGTGAGCAACGAGACTGCCGGTACGACCGAGAACACCAACAACGGTGGCCAGACCAGCAATAACAACAACCAGGGCGGCAACACTCCGGCTCCTACGCCGGCACCTGCTCCGACGCCGCAGCCCTCCACGCCCGCTCCGGCTCCGACGCCTTCTGCTCCGAGCCAGTCTGTTGATGGCGGTTCTGTTGTCTCGCGTGCATACAGTAAGCTTGGTTGCGCTTATTCCTGGGGCGGAATTGGCCCGAACAGCTTCGACTGCTCTGGTTTTGTTAGCTTTTGTCTCACTGGTCGCTATTGCCGAGTGGGCACCACGGGCACCTTTATGGGCTGGACGCGTGTGTCCGATCCGCAGCCCGGTGACGTTGTTGTCAACTCGTACCACACCGGCATTTACATCGGTGGTGGTCAGATGATTCATGCTTCCGACTACAACACGGGTGTTATCATCAGCTCCGTTGCCGCCGGCATGAACAATAACTACATCTTCGTGCGCTACTAAGTATTCAGATAAAGCAAGCGGATATGGACCTCGTGGCTTTTAGTCATGGGGTCCATTCTTTTGCCTTTAGTGCAGGCCGCTATCTAGTTTTGAAAACTAGATAGCGGCCCAATCGGTCTGCAAGAAGGCTATAATTGTTTGGGAACAATTAGAAAGGACCCTCTATGAGCTGGGCACTTATCTCAGATTCAAGCTGTAACCTCCGCGATTGGCAACCGACCGCGCCCCATACCACCTTTACATTTGCTCCCCTCAAAATTCGAGTGGGGGAGCGTGAATTCGTCGATGACCTTTCGCTCGATGTTCATGAGCTCAACTGCGCTGTTCAGGCGGAGACGAATGCCTCTTCGAGCGCTTGTCCCAGCGTGGGGGAGTGGGCCGAGCTCTTCAAATTGGCAGACAAGACCATCTGCATGCCGATCTCTGAGGGCGTGTCGGGCAGCTACAACGCGGCAGCCACGGCTCGCGATATGGTTCTTGCCGAGGAGCCCGACCGACAGATTCATCTAGTCAATTCACGCGCAGCTGGCGGCAAAATGGACCTCATTTTCTTGCTGTTCGACCGCTATCTTACAAGCAATCCGAATGTCTCATTCGAGGATGCTTGCGCATACTTCGATAGCCTTGAACAGAACAGCAAAATCCTCTTCAGTTTGTGCAATTACGAAAACCTCGCCAAAGCCGGACGTATCCCTAAGGCAGCCGGCGTCATTGCCAACAAGCTCAATATCCGCATTTTGGGCACGGCGAGTGAGGCCGGTAAAATCGAACTCGTCGGGCACACGCGTGGCGAAAAGAAGATGCTCAACAAGATCATCGACACTATGGAAGCCGAGGGCTTTACGGGCGGTGAGGTCATCATCGATCACGTTGAGAACGAAGCTGGCGCCCACGCGCTTACTGCTCGCATAGTCGAACATTGGCCCGGCTCCAAGACCATCATCATGCCCTGCACCGGCCTGGATTCCTATTACGCCGAGATGCACGGCCTGATCATCGGCTACGGCATGGGCGTAGCTTCGGGCAAATAAAGTCCAACCAAGCAAAAAAACGGGCGGGACAAAGCGACAGATGGCTCTTTGTCCCGCCCGTTTTATACGTCGGCTAGCTATTAAACCCGTTGAACTTGAGATAGCTCATCAAGTAAGCCTTCGAAACAAAGGATGAAACCGCGCTGCGCACAAGCAGCGACTCACGCGTTACCTGATGCGCCGTATCGGGAACCGGCGTCTGCTCGACGGAAAACGCCGAACGAATCGATGCCTCGAGCTGATCGACCACATAATCAAAGGCCGTCGGGGCATCGTAGCTCAAACGCTGAATGTTAAAGAGTGCCTGCACCGCAGCAATAGGTAGCACCTGCTTAAAGATGCAGATTGCGATCAGGCGGGCAATCTGCTCGCGGCCATATTGCTTTTTGACCGGAGCAGGCACCAGGCCGACCTTCACGTAGTTATTGATCATCGATGGCGTAATGACAGGCTGCTCAACGCAAATGGACAGCGGCTCCATCCACAGCGCAACATACTCAATAACCTGGTCGCGGTAGAGCGTCACATTGGGCAACTGGTTATAGCGCGGCAGACTCAACGTATTAAGTTTGCGCACGATATCGGACTGAATAAATGCATCGGGCAGCGCAGTGGGCTGAATATCCTCAGGCTTAATGCTGACCGATGTATCGGACATCGGGATAACGCGTTTGGCGTGGTTCATAAGGATCCTCCGTTCATTAGCTATATTGTATTCTAGGTTATCTAGTTTTGCATACCATATAGCCGGCAAGTAAAAGTGGTTGGACAGCACATTGATGCACCGTCCAACCACTTTGTTTTAAAGATAGCAACCTTACATAAGATATATTATCGTACTTATCCGCGGAGAAACGCGTATGCGCTCGTTGCTGCTATGGCTCCGTCAGAAACGGCGGTCACAACCTGGCGTAAGCGGTTGGAACGGATGTCGCCAGCAGCGAATAGACCTGGCGTGCGTGTCGCCATGGATTCATCAGTCAGAATGCCGCCATCAGGCGCCAGATCGACTAAATGCTCAACAAGCTCGGTATGGGGTTGCGTGCCGGTAAAGACAAAAATGCCAAACGAGCCAGGCTCAAATGACTCGGTATGAATTTCCCGGGATGCATTGTCCTTAAAGGCAATCGTCGTTGGCATCGCTTCACCAGAAAGTTCAACAATACTAGTTTGGTACCTAACTGTAATATTGTCCTTTTCGAGTACTTTCTGAACAACACCATCAGGCGCACGAAACTGGTCGCGGCGCAGCACGATGGTCACACTGCTGGCAATGTCTGACAGGAACAGAGCCTCCTCGCAGGCAGCATTGCCGCCGCCGATGACAAAGACCTGTTTGCCGCGGAAGAACATGCCGTCACATGTTGCGCAATATGAAACGCCACGACCGCGATACGTATCCTCGCCAACAAAACCAGCAGATCGCGGCGTGGCACCCATGCAAGCGATAACGCTCGAGGCCAGCGTATCGCCCATATCGTGATGCACCGTAAACAGCGCTGCATCGGCATCGTAATCGATACCCGTAACCATGCTCCATGCGACCTGAGCTCCCAAGCCCTCTGCATGCTGCTGAAAACGCTCGCCGAGTTCGGCGCCACTCAAGAGCGGAATGCCCGGATAGTTCTCGACTTCATTGGTCGTGGCGATCTGTCCACCCGACATGCCCTGCTCAATCACGGTCGTCGTCAGGTTGGCACGCGCAGCGTAAATGGCGGCAGCATAGCCCGCGGGGCCTCCACCGATAATCGCAACATCAATCGGCTGATCGGTAGTCATGAAGAATCCTCTCGTCGAAACGTTGTCGTTCTTTGCGCTCATACCCAAATTTACGTGAACATGACACTCATGCACTACAATGATAAATCGCGTAACAAAGCTGAAGGGGAGTTATCGATGGATCAAACGCAGACGAGCAATAGCGCTCCCCTGCCCATGCAAGCCACTCCCCAACCGGAGCAAATGACCGTTTCACCTGCACAAAAACCCCTGGTAACCATTGTGCACGCATCGGTTGGATCGGGCCACAAAGCCGCCGCCAACGCGATTGCACAAGCATTTGACCTTATCCGCGGCACCAAGGGAATCCCTAAGGATATTGAGATCGAAGTCCTAGATATCCTCGATTTTGGACGCATTAGGTTCGATGGTAATAAAACAGCAGCGTCGTTTACCGGCGCCACGCGTCCCATTTACGACCTGACCTGGCGATATACGCTTACAGGACATCTGCTCTGGGGCGGCGGCACAGCATGGTCACGAATTATGTTCCCCGCCTTCAACGAATACGTCCGGACCCGCAGGCCCATAGCCGTGGTCGCAACACACATTACGGCGGCCAACGTCGCTGTGGGCGCCCGCGTCATCACGGGTATCGATTACCCGGTCATCTGCGTACCAACAGACTATGAAGTTGAAGGCTTTTGGCCCCACAAGGACACCGACCTATTCTGCGTAGCCAACGAGTTTATGGCCGAAACGCTGCGCCCGCGCAAGGTTCCCGAGTCAAAGATCCGCATAACGGGCATTCCCATTCGTGCCGGTTTCGATTCAGATTACAAACGCGAAGATGAGCTCAGCAAGTACAATCTCCCCATAGACAAAACCGTCGTATTGGTGATGGCCGGCGCCAGTTTGCCCCAACCATACGTGCGTTTCCGTGCCGCGATGGACCACACGCTCCCCTTCTTACGCAGCTTTGAGGACATGCACTTTGTCTTTTTACCGGGCAAGGATAAGGAATACGCCAACCGACTCAAAACGCTCTTCGACGCCATGAAGCTCGACAACGTGACGGTACTGGACTACGTAGATGACATGGCGGCCCTCATGCACGGCTGCGACCTGGCAATCCTCAAATCGGGCGGGCTCACCGTCACCGAGTGCCTGTGCGCGCATCTGCCGATGAACCTACAGGGCAAATCATTCGGTCTGGAAAAGGCCAACACCACGATGCTTACCGGCATGGGCGCCAGCATGCACGTCACCACCGCGCGCGAGATCATCGTGACGCTTCGTCACCTGCACGCCCACCCTGAGTCGCTCAAAGCGCTACTCATCAACGGCGAAGTACTACGCCGTCCACGCGCAGCGGAGGACATCGCCATCGCAACCATGGAGCTCGTAGGCAAACCCCAAAAACGTAAACGAGCCTTCTGCCGCTTCTACTGGGGCGAAAAACCAGCGCATATCCGCTAGCGTCTTAGCCTCCGCTGCTCGGCGGGAGCCGCCCATATATCATTCCATGCTCAAACATTCTCGCTTCGCTGCGAAACTGCGCGCGGGACGATATATAGGGCCTCCCGCAGGCTAGCTGCGTTAACGTACTAGCAGCTATACCAGATTCCCCACCAGTAAAATCTGCAAAGGGGAACCAGAAAATATAAATACAGTAAGCCGACGCTACAAAGGGACGGTCCCTTTGTAGCGTCGGCTTACTAGAAAAGTAAATATTGTTTCAAGCGAGTAGCCGCCCGCCCGTCTCTCACACATATCGTTCCACGCGCAGTTTCGCAGCGAGCGAAGCGAAGCGAGAATGTTTGAGCATGGAATGATATGTGTGAGAGACGGGCGGGAGGGATACGAGCGCCCCTAAGCGACGCCGCTGGAGCCGAAGCCTCCGTTGCCTCGGTCGGTTTTGTCTAGTTCTTCTACTTCTACGAGGTTGACCGTGGGGACTTCTTGGATGACGAGTTGGGCTATGCGGTCGCCTTTGTTGATTTGGATGTTGTTGGAGGGATCCAAGTTGATGAGGATAACCTTGAGTTCTCCTCGGTAGTGGGCGTCGATGAGGCCCGGCGTATTGACTATAGACAGGCCCTGCTTGATGGCCAAACCGCTTCGGGGCTGGACGAAGCCGGCGTAGCCATCGGGCAGGGCGATGGCCAGCCCAGTAGAGACCAGACGGCGTTCGAAGGGCTTCAGAATGCAGTCCTCGTTGGAGCGCAAATCCAAGCCGGCATCGGTGGGATGGGCGTATTTGGGAAGCTCGACGGTGGGGTCGAGACGCATTATGTTGACGGTAATGTTGGACATGGAATCACCTTAGCTTGTCGAGCTCTTGCAGAAACTCATCGACGTCTTTGAAATCGCGGTAGACCGAGGCAAAGCGGATGTACGCCACCTTGTCGATCTTGGCCAAGCGCTTGAGTACCATGTCACCCAACTCATGGGACGTAACGGCCGTCAGCGTGCGAGAGCGCAGCTCGACCTCGATGTCATCGATAATCTCATTGAGCTTCTTAGTGTCGATATCGCGCTTGATAGTGGCGCGCATCAAGCCGACGAGCAGCTTATTGCGATCGAACCGCTGCTTGGTTCCGTCCGACTTAATGACCTCGATTGGGTCTTCGCATCGTTCGAACGTTGTAAAGCGATAGTTACACGAGCAACATTCGCGGCGACGCTTAATGGTGTTATTTGACTCCTGCATACGGGAATCAACGACGCGGGTATGTGCCTTGCCGCATTTGGGACAGCGCATGGTACCTCCTCTTAAACGATAACAAGGGTACCATGCGCAGCGCGATAATGATTACGAACGAGCAGGAACCTTAAGATGCGCACCGGCGGCGAGCGAACCATGCTCCAGATGATTGACGTTACGGCTCATGTCGGAAGTCTCTTGCGTGGATAGGCCTTCGATTGGATATTCCTCGGCAAGCGACCAAAGAGAATCACCAGACTGAACGCGAATGGTCTCATAGGTAACGTTGGAAACGGACTCGGCATACGCGGCGTGACGAGCGCTAAAGACCGACGTAGCGAGGACAAAGAAGAGCGTAAGCGCAACGGCAACGGCGACAATCGTCGGAACCTTCAGGGCAACGCGGCCCGGCGCGGCTACAGCCTGCTGATTGCGAGCAGGCTTTACGGTCAAAGGCTGAAAGCCGGAGCGGCCACCCTGAACAACCGTAAAAGTGTATTCTGCAGACGTCTCGAGCTTAAGGGCGAGGTTTCCCTGGACCATATTCGTTGCGTTCATCATGTTCTCCTCTCGCGTGTTTTGCTGAGAACAGTTTTATCAAGCCGCGCGGACAAAAATGTCTAGCGCGAGAACGAATGTTCGGTTATTATTATCTTCGAACAGTTGTTCCTGTCAAGCAAAATTCGAACATTTGTTTGACATGGGTAGAGAGGATGCCCTGATGGCTCGCAAAATTACCAAGCGTCAGCAGCAAATTTACGACTTCATCAAGGAATATCAGCAGGAGAAGGGTTATCCGCCCAGCGTGCGCGAGATGGCTTCTGCCGTGGGCCTTTCCTCCCCCAGCACCGTGCACGCCCAACTATCAGCCCTGGAGGCGCGCGGGCTACTCTAGCGCGATGCCACCAAACCGCGCGCCCTGGAACTCTTTAACGAGGACGGTTCCTCTGTCTCAATTTCTAAATCTGACGAGCCCACCGCACCTCGCGGAACGGTCTCGCTACCGCTCGTTGGTCGCGTCGCGGCTGGGATTCCCATTCTGGCCGAGCAGAATATCGAAGACACTTTTACTATCCCGACCGAAATCGCCACCGATCAGGGTTCCTTTATCCTTGAGGTGCATGGGAGCTCAATGATCAATGTCGGCATCTTCAATGGCGATTACATCATCGTCCGTGAACAAAAGAGTGCCATGAACGGCGAAATTGTCGTGGCCTTGATTGATGGTTCAGCGC
>CAJMJM010000052.1 GCA_905213725.1 Collinsella aerofaciens | reverse complement strand
GGCAGCCTTTCGCGCATCAATATCAAACGTGCCGCCAATTACGCCTTAGCAGCACTCGTCGTCTGGTTGGCAACTACACTTGTCTCAGTAGACGATTCGGTTAATTTTGGCATCATCTACTGCATGGCCGCATGTACCGGCATCGTGGCGTTGACCGATCCCGTCCTTAAGAAGATTTCGGCGAGATGGGGCATGTCCCTATGCCTTGTGTTGTTTGCCCTCACCTGGAGCATCCCCAAAACGATCTACCCTGTCCCCTACCTGGCGTGGCTGGGATTTCCAAGCCCTGGGTTTGTCTCAGGTGATTACTACCCCATCATCCCGTTTATCTTTATGTATCTTGCAGGATACTTCGCCGCACATATAGCGCAGGGAATCGATAAGAACGCCCCAAGCTGGGCCTACGCCAATCCCGTCCCGGCGCTCGCCAGCCTTGGACGTCATGCACTCCCCTTTTATCTGCTGCATCAGCCAATCATTCTGGGCATTTTGGAGCTCGTCTACTCGGTGCGATAACGCTCGAGCCGCGGCGCGATACGGGCCGGCAGCTTCGCCACAATGCGAACGCCGTCCTCAAGATATTCCTCATGCAAAAGGGTTCCCTGCTCATGCACCAGCGTGATGAGGGCGCCCTCGCGATACGGGATATCAGCAGAGAGCAACACATCGGTAGCAGCCGCCTCACGAGCAATACGGTCGACGAGATCGTCGAGTCCCTCGCCCGTCTGGGCCGAGAACAGCACGGCCTCGGGATAGCGACGACGGAAACTCAATCGATCAACGCTATCGAGAAGATCGATTTTATTGAACACCGTAAGCGTCAAACGCTCGCCGGCACCGATCTCGTCAAGAACGCGATCGACTGCCTCGAGCTGGCGCTCGTAGTCCTCGTCAGAGGCATCCACAACTTTAAGGATCAGATCGGCACCAAGAACCTCAGACAGCGTGGACTTAAAGGCATCAACGAGACCATGCGGCAGCTTTTGAATAAAGCCGACGGTGTCGGTGATCGTCATGCCGCGACCGCCGGGCAGGCGATACGAACGCGTCGTCGGGTCGAGCGTAGCAAACAGCTTGTCCTGCGAAAGTACCGTAGAGCCGGTCAGACGATTGAGCAACGTCGATTTACCGGCATTAGTATAACCGGCTAACGCGACGCGAAACGCCGGTGACTCAATGCGACTCATAGAATGAACTTCGCGACGCTGTTCAACCTGCTTGAGCTCACGACGAAGCGCGGCAATCTTGTTGCGAATCAAGCGACGGTCGACCTCGAGCTGACTTTCACCCTGTCCAAAGCGTGAGCCGATGCCACCGCGCGTCTGCTCCTTGGCAAGATGGCTCCACATGCCGCGCAGGCGAGGTAACAGATATTGAAGCTGTGCCAGCTGTACCTGCAGGCGTCCCTCACGCGTCTGAGCATGCAGGCCAAAGATATCCAGGATCAGTGCCGTACGATCGATAATCTTTACCGGCTCGCCCACGGCTTTCTCCAAATAAGATTGTTGCGAGGGCGTAAGGTCATCGTCAAAAATAACGACATCGGCATCCATGCGATGCACCAGGCCGCACAACTCTTCAACCTTACCGGAACCAATAAACGATTTAGGATATGGCTTTACCAAACGCTGTGACAAGCGTGCAACGCACTGGGCACCAGCCGTGTGGGCAAGACGCTCCAGCTCATCGAGCGAGCGATCGAGCGGCCATGCATTGTCGCGCCATTCAACACCAACCAAAATGGCACGCTCGGGCTCGGGTGCCGTGGGAACAAGGGGAAAACGGGCCATTAGACAGCCTCAATACGATGCAGGATGTCCTCAACGACCTCATCGATCGTAAACTCGTCCATATCAAACCACACGATACGGTCATCGCGCTTAAACCACGAAAGCTGACGTTTGGCATAGCGACGCGAACGCATCTTGATGAGTTCGCGAGCCTCATTCATAGAAATCACGCCATTGAAAGCATCAATGATCTCTTTATAGCCAATTGCCTGCATCGAAGTCAGGGCATCTCCCAGCCCCTGGTCCATAAGACCGCGAACCTCATCGACAAGACCCTGTTCAAACATCAGATCTACACGCAGGTTAATGCGCTCGTAGAGCACCTCGCGATTACGCGTCAGACCAAACCATAGAGCATGATAATGCTCGCGCGGAACACTAAACTGACTTTTTTGCTGTGCATAGGAGATACCATCATCATGCATCTCGAGCGCACGAATCACACGGCGCACGTTATGGGGATGAATAACAGCAGCCGATTCTGGGTCGCGCTCGGCAAGCAGGGCATGCAGTTCTTCCTCGCCAATACGCTCGGCAAGCTCCTGATAGCCCACACGGCGATCGTCCTCAAGTTCACCCGAGGGAAAGTCCATCTCATCGAGGGCGGCCTTGAGATACAGCCCCGTACCCCCGCAAAACACCGGTAGGCGGCCCACGCCAAGCAAGCGCTCAACATGTGCGCGAGCGTCAGCCTGATAAAGCGCAGCAGAATATGCCACACCCGGATCTACAATGTCGACAAGACGCAGCGGCGCCGTACACTCATCGGGCGTCATCTTTGCGGTACCGATGTCCATGCCGCGATAGATTTGCATCGCATCGCACGACAGTACTTCGGACGAAAGACGAGCGGCCAAACGGTCGGCAACATCACTCTTACCAACCGCCGTCGGACCGACGATCGCAACGGCGGAAAGACCTGCCCCGGAAGAAACCATTAGCGCGGCTCGCCCACAATGGAGCCGGACAAATACCAGGTCTTGGCATCATCAACGTCAACATCAACGATCTTGCCAACAAGCTGATCGATGCTGTAACCCTCGGGGATAGGCGCATGCACGGTCTGATTCTTGGGACTCTTGCCCAGCAGGACCGCATCGTTCTTCTTGCTCGTGCCCTCAATGAGCGCCGGCACCACAGTATGAAGCTCACCCTGGTTATACTCATGTGCCGTGGTCTCGATAACCTTAACCAGGCGGTTGAAACGCTCGAGAATAACCTCATGCGGCGTAGGATCTGCAATCTCTGCGGCCGGGGTACCGGCGCGCTTGGAATAGATGAAGGTATAGGCCTGGGCATAGCGGACCGTCTCGGCAAGTGAAAGCGTCTGCTCAAAGTCTTCTTCAGTCTCGCCCGGGAAGCCAACGATAATGTCGGTCGAGAGCGCGATATCGGGCATACGGTTGCGAATGCGATCGACCAGGCCCAAATAGTCCTCGCGTGTATAACGGCGATTCATCTCTTTGAGGATCCGCGTCGAACCTGACTGGACGGCCAAGTGCAGCTGCGGCATAACGGCAGGCGTTTCGGCCATGGCGTCGATGGTCTCGGGCAGCAGATCCTTGGGATGCGAAGACGTAAAGAAGATGCGCTCCACACCCGTATCGCCCACGGCACGCAGCAGATCGGCAAAACGCGGCTTACCAAACAGATCGCGACCATATGAGTTAACGTTTTGACCCAGCAGCGTAATCTCACGCACGCCCTGGCGCACCAAACCAGTCACCTCGTCGACAATCTCCTCGAAGGGGCGGCTCTTTTCGCGACCGCGCACGTACGGAACGATGCAATAGGTGCAGAAATTATTGCAGCCCGTCATGATGGGCACCCAAGCGTGATACTGGGTCTCGCGATGCCACGGCATGCTCATGGCATCCGTATCCTCATGCTCATTGGTGCGGATATGACGCTTACCATCAAGGAACGCCTCGGCAATGAGCTCGGCCACATGTGCGATGGAATGCGTGCCAAAGATGACATTGACGTTATCGACGTTGGTGAGCAGGCCCTCGCCATCACGCTGCGCGATACAGCCGCCCACGGCAACCACGCGCTTGCCCGAAGGCGAAGGTGGCAGGCTTTTGCAGGAATTGCACTGACCGTACAGGCGCGTATCGGCGGCCTCGCGCACACAGCATGTCATGAAGACAACGATATCGGCATGCTCGGGATCGAGCGCCATGAGGCAACCATACGAATCAAGCAGACCGCTCACACGCTCGGAGTCGTGCTGATTCATCTGGCAGCCAAAGGTGCGGATAAAGTAGGTTTTACCGGCAAGAATATCGCGTACGGAACGCTGATCCATGTGCATAAGTCCTAACGATGGGGAGCGAAACGAGGCAAGCAGAAGCTATGCCACAGGTTTAACATCATCCATGACGACGTTATCCATAGCAGCTCGATTGATTTGATGAACGTAGATAGAAAGGCGGATGGCCGTGCGCGACTCCCCGTTAATGAGGATGTCGGAGAACACGGGCGCGCAGGAAATATCAAAACCGGTTGGAATCAAAAAACCGCGCGCGATAGCCACGGCCTTAATGGCCTGGTTGACAGCACCGGCGCCGACACACTGGATGTTGACGGGTACACCATCCTTGACCATGCCGGCGATGGCGCCGGCAACGGACGCGGGCGATGATTTGCTTGATACCTTCAGGCAATCCATGTAGAAACTCCTGCGTTTAAAAGTACGTTTTAACTGCAATAACTGTATCGTACCGAGTGGACTCGGTAAAGGCACTATTCCTCTTTAGCAAGATCAAAGGTCACAGTGATTCGATCACGCGAAACACGAATCTTTGGGTCGCCGCAAAGGTTGAGATAGTACCGGGCAGCAAGGTCATTAAAGTCGCGCTCCACTGCACGCGAAAACTGTGCCATGTCATCCTTGGCAATACGTAGCCCGCGACGATCCTTCGCGAGATCGACAGGAGCCGGCGCATGCGAGGACGAATCACGCTCGCGCAGCAGACGCGCGGTCACACCGCGAACGGGCTTAATCTGCCCTGCCAAAATGCGATGGGCCGTGCGCTCGGACATCTCAAGACCCAAACTCGAACAGATACGGATAAAGTCCTCGGCATCAGAGGCAAGGCCTAAACGATCGACAACCGGAAGCTCGCTCTCATCATCAATGAACAGGAGACGAGACGTATCGAGCCGACTTGACGCCTGAGCATAAAGGGTCGCGGCAATCTCAGACGGAGAACCAAGATAGACATCGCAACCACGCAACTCCTCGAGCGCAAACTCACAGGCAGCGCGAATAATATTATGCGGACCGCGAGCACAGACATAACGTCCGTCCTCATCCTTGACGGCCTGGGGCCAGCTGGACTGATCGGCACGCTCGCTGAGGCGGTCGGCCGCAACGCTCACCTTAAAGGCTGAACCAAGATCGACACCGGACGTGACCACACGGGCCTCGTCGGTGTTCTGCTTGATCGAAAACAATGCCATGCCACGACCGTGAACGCCCCAACGGTCCATCTTCATGCTCTCGAGCTTGGAGGTAACACGGGCATCGAAGATTCGCTCTTGCATATCCTGCGGAACGCCCGAACCGTTATCCAGAAAGACAAGCGTGCGGACGCCATCTTCCTTGGTCGTGGCGAGATAAACCTTGTCGGCGCCGGCATCGCGAGCATTACGGAGCATTTCGATGACGATATCCTCGACATGCTGAATGTCGTGCTTTGCCTGGCGCCGCTCGGCCTCCGAAACGCGGAGGCGGACATACCCCTCGCCAAGGTTCTCCTCGACGCGAAGGTTGCCCTCCCCCGACATCGACGCGATAAATGAGATGAGCTCGTTCGCGTCGCTCATGTTATTTAGCGATATCGACAGCGCGGCTCTCGCGAATCACGACGACGCGCACCTGACCGGGATACTCCATCTCTTCCTCGATCTGATGGGCGATATCGTGAGCCAGGACCGTGGACTGGGCATCGGAGATCTTGTCCGGCTGCACCATGACGTGGACCTCGCGACCAGCCTGCATGGCATAGGTACGCTCGACGCCGTCATGGGAGTTGGCGATCTCCTCGAGCTTCTCAAGGCGCTTGATGTAGTTCTCGGCAGACTCGCGACGGGCACCGGGGCGAGAAGCGGAGACGGCATCGGCGGCCTGTACCAGGACGTCGAGCACCGTGTTGGGGTCGACATCGGCATGGTGAGCCTCGATAGCGTGGACGATAACGGGCTTCTCGCCATAACGACGGGCAAGCTCGGCGCCGATGACGGCATGCGGGCCCTCGACGTCGTGGTCAATTGCCTTGCCCAGGTCGTGAAGCAGGCCGGCGCGCTTGGCGGTCACAACGTCCAGGCCAAGCTCGGAAGCCATCACGCCGCACAGATCGGAGACCTCGAGGGAGTGCTGAAGCACGTTCTGACCAAACGAAGTACGGTAGCGCAGGGCACCAAGGGTCTTGACGATCTCGGGGTGCAGGTCGTGAATGCCGGTATCGAAGGCAGCCTGCTCGCCAGCCTCGCGCACGCGCTGCTGAACCAGGTCGGCAGCCTTGTGATACATCTCCTCAATGCGGGCGGGGTGAATGCGGCCGTCGGCGATGAGGTTCTCGAGGGCGACACGGGCGGTCTCACGACGGACCGGGTCGAAGCTCGAAAGAACGACGGTCTCGGGCGTGTCGTCGATCACGAGGTTGACGCCCGAAACCTGCTCGAAGGTGCGGATGTTGCGACCCTCGCGACCAATGATACGGCCCTTGAGGTCATCAGAGGGAATGTGCACGGAGGTAACAGTGACCTCGGCAGTGTGGTCGGCAGCGCAGCGCTGAATCGCCAGGGACAGAATCTCCTGGGCGGTCTTGTGGCACTCGGCGCGAACCTGCTGCTCGGACTCGCGAATGATCGTGGCGGCCTCGTGGGTGACCTCGCCGCGAACCTTATCGAGGAGTTCCTTGTGGGCGTCCTCGCGGGTAAGGTCGGCGATTCGCTCGAGCTCGGAGGTCTGCTTTGCGCAGAGCTCCTCGAGCTCACGGGAGCGCTTCTCGACCTGACCGGCCTGGCTGGACAGCTGATGCTCGCGCTTGTCGAGAGCGTCGTTGCGGCGATCGAGGGATTCCTCGCGCTGCATCACGCGGTTCTCGAGCGTACGAATCTCGCTCTTACGCTGCTTGTCCTCGGCCTCGGCGGCCTGCTTGTTCTTGATGATCTCCTCTTTAGCCTCGAGCAGAGCCTCTTTTTTGAGGGTCTCGGCCTGACGCTTAGCATCACCGATCAGGGACTCAGCCTGTGCGTGTGCCGACTGGATCTTTTCGTCGGCCTCGTGAAGACTACCCTGCTTGGCGGTGCGCATGTAGGCAATGGCGGCGATGGCACCCAAAACGATGCCAACGAGCGCTGCGATGATAGGCATGCTCACTCCTTTTTATGGATTCGTTACACAACAAAGCGAACCGTCCGTACGAACGGCTCGCGACATTTGAGTAATATGGGCGCAGCTTATGCGGGTCGGATACAGATAAACATATAAACAAACTCATCACAGATGAGCACATATCACAAAGCAAATGACAGTGTTTATCGTACGTTGAACCACAACAACTGTCAAATAAATGGCCCCGGCACGGCGGCTAAAACGCGGTGAACGGCAGGGCCACAAAACGCATACGCCTAAACCGCACATTCCTCGCGTTCGGCATCGAGACGTGCCTTAACGGCATCGGCGGCGATGTGATACGAGAAGCCCTTGCCCATCAAAAACCGAACCAGTTTTTCAAATCCGCGTGTCTCTGGAACACGCCGCTTGGCGAGCAGGGCTGACGCACGCGCCAAATCGTCTTCGACGGCAAAATAATCCTCGGGATAACCGGGAATGTCATCGAGCACGACATGACGGCGCTTGAGCTCGGTCTCGATTTTGCGCTGTCCCCAACCGCGCCGTTTGCGCTCCTCGATAAAGTTCGAGCAAAAGCGGCTCTCGTCTAAAAAACGATACTCGGTGGCGCGCTCGACGGCAAAATCGATCGCAGGCTGGTGAAAGCCGTAGCAAGCCAGCTTGTCACGGACCTCACCCGTCGCATGGTCGCGGCGCGATAACATATCGGTAACCATGGTAAGTGCACATTTACGCTCAATGAAATGCACCGCCTCACGGAAGTTGTCCCAATCACAGGGAAGATCGGGGCGGTTTTTGACATACAGCCGCGCGACCCGCACGGGAATCCAAATGGACCGCTCAAAACCGCCCTCAAGCTCACAATCGATATGTGCGCAAGGCTTTTTGGACACATAACCGCTCGAGAACGAGGAGGCCGCCTTCTTATCGGGAAAGACGACCGTGGCCTCGGTCACCGTATACGACATGAGCGTAACCGCTACTCGTCGTCATCATCGAGCATGGCGGACCCATCGATGGCGTAAAGCTCGTCAAACTCCTCAGGCGCAGGCTGGTCGGTCAGCTCGACCTCGGACGGAGCATCGTCATCAAACTCAAGTCCACAGGCAAGGCGGACCTTATGCTCAATCTCGTCGGCGCAATCGGGGTGTTCGCGCAGGAACGCCTTGGCGGCCTCGCGACCATTGCCGAGCTTGTCCTCGCCATAGGCAAACCAGGAGCCCATCTTCTTGCAGATGCCGCACTCGACAGCCATGTCCAGAATCGAGCCCTCCTTAGAGATGCCCGTACCGTACATGATGTCGAACTCAGCAGAACGGAACGGAGCTGCCACCTTGTTCTTAACGACCTTGGCGCGCACGCGGTTACCGATAACCTCGTCCTTAAGCTTAATGCTGTCGATGCGGCGAATGTCGATACGCACCGAAGAGAAGAACTTAAGGGCGCGGCCGCCCGTCGTGGTCTCGGGGTTGCCGAACATGACACCGATCTTCTCACGCAGCTGGTTAATGAAGATGCACGTCGTGTTGGACTTGGACAGCGAGCCGGCGAGCTTACGGAGCGCCTGGCTCATCAGGCGAGCCTGAAGACCGACCGTAGTGTCGCCGATTTCTCCCTCGATCTCGGCACGCGGGGTCAGCGCGGCGACAGAGTCGACGACGATGGCATCGATGGCGCCGGAACGCACGAGCATGTCAACGATCTCGAGCGCCTGCTCACCCGTATCGGGCTGGGAAATCAGTACCTCGTCGATATCCACGCCAATGCGCGCGGCATACGTGGGATCGAGCGCATGCTCGGCATCGATAAATGCCACAACGCCACCCATTGCCTGGGCCTCTGCCAAAATCTCGAGCGAAAGCGTCGTCTTACCGGAGGACTCAGGACCGTAAATCTCGACGATACGGCCGCGCGGCACGCCGCCGATACCCAGCGCGGCATCGAGGGCCAGGGCGCCCGTGGGAATGGCCTCGACCTCGAGCTCGGGACCACCGTCGCCGTACCTCATGATGGAACCCTGGCCGAATTTCTTCTCGATCTCGGCCTTGGTGGTGGCGATCATCTCATCGCGCTCTTTACCCGTCGTGCGAGCATGAACGGTACGTACGGGACCTGAATTCTTGGCCATGAATAGCCCTCCTCTTAACAACCTGCATCGATAATAAACGAACGGCTGTTCGTGGTCAACCGTTCAGGCCAATCATATGCAGGCGGTCTTTCCAAAACCCAACCAAACGCCGACCAAACACTGACCAAATGCTTGACCACAAAGGACCAAATATGAACAAGGCAGGCAAAAATACATCTACAACCAGCACAAACGCCAAATGAGCCTAAGGTCCCTATCTCCACAATTAAGGGGCTCGAAGGCCCCTTAAAACACGTCTATTCCATAGAGTTGAGCACAAGGGCAATGCGACCCAATGCCTCCGTGACCGCATGGGCACGAACACACGAACGGTCGCCCTCATAGTGGCAGCGCACAGAGTCCACGACCGGCACGCCCCCATCGGCGGAACGATGCGCCCAGCCAATATAGAAAGTGCCCGCCGGATCGTCCTCAGTGCCACCGCCGGGGCCGGCATAACCCGTTGCGCTCACTGCAATATCGCTCTGGTACAGCTCCAGCGAACCCACCGCCATCTCGCGCGCGGTCTGATGCGACACCGCGGTATAGCGGTCAAGCGTCTCCTGCTCAACACCAAGAACGCGATGCTTAATCTCATCGCAATAGGTCACCGCACCGCCACGCAGCACCGCCGAGGCGCCCGGGATATCGGCAATCGTCGAGGCGATCATACCCGCCGTCAACGACGCAGCCGTCGAAACCGTCACGCCCCGAGCGCTCGCGCGCTCGACAATATCACGCGCCAGCTCCTCGTTATGTGCGGAAATCTGCTCAAAAGAGTCCGTCATACCCACCAGGACCTAGACCGAAAAGACGATCTTGCGGCAGTTCCAGAAGTACTGGGCGCCCGAGATAACGGTCAGGACAACGGCAACGGCGTACAGGAAGCGCGACACCGAGTAGATGCCGAGCGTTAGCGCCACCGGGCCAAGGTGCAAGCCGGCCATAGCAAAACCGCACAGGAAACCGCAAATGGCGACCCTCGTGGTTGCCGACTTGTACTTGCCGAGCTTATCGGCCGCAACGACCACACCGGCCGCACTCGCGACCATGCGAAGGGCGCTCACCAGAAGCTCACGGAACAGGATAATGAACACGGACCACACGGTCACTGCGCCAAAATCCAAGAACAGCAGCAGGGCCGAGAACACGAGCAGCTTATCGGCGATGGGGTCCAACAATATACCGAACACGGTGATCTCGTTGCGCGCACACGCCAGATAACCGTCGACCTTATCGGTGCACGACAGGATCACATACAGAATGAAGGCAGCGGCGGCGAGCGGGCCGTCGAAGATGCTCCAATCCGTACCGGCAACACTCGTGTGAGACAGCGCCGACACGATCATGAACACCGGGATAAAGACGATGCGAACGCACGTCACGATGTTGGCGGGCGTCCAGACACTCGTCAGTTCCTTATTACTCTCGTTAGCCACGACGCTCTCCTACTCCACAACATGACCGATAAGCTCGTAGCAGAAGCTATCGGTAAACTCGACGGTCAGAATATCGCCCACGGACGCCTCGCTGGCGTCCAGATGCACCGCGCCATCGGAATCGGGCGCCTGGAACCAGGCATGGCCGATCAGCTCGGCGCCATCCTCGGTCTCTTCGATACCGTCGACGATTACCTGGGCTCGCTCGCCCACATGGGCGGCGGTGGCGGCAAAACCGAGCGACTCGGCCAGGTCCATGGCCTCCTGGGCGCGCTCGAGCTTAACCTCCTCATCGACCTGGCCCTCCATCTTGGCGGCCAGGCTACCTTCCTCACGCGAGTAGGCAAAGACACTCGTGTAGTCAAAGCCGACGGTGTCCATAAAGTCGATAAGGTCGCGGAACTCGTCGTCGGTCTCGGTCGGGAAGCCGACCATGGCCGTGGAACGAATCACGATGCCGGGGATGCGCTCGCGAAGGTCGCGGAACAGATCCTCGAGCTCCTGGCGTGAACCGGAGCGACGCATGGCCTTAAGAATGCGCGCGTCGCAGTGCTGCACGGGGATATCGATATAGGGCAGCACCTCGGGCGTATCGCGAATCGTCTCGATGAGTTCGTCAGTCATGCCCTCGGGCTGCAGATAGAGCACGCGGACCCAGACGTTGTGCGGGCGTACGGCCTCGGCGACGGCACGCAGCAGCTGCGCCAGATTGCGCGGCGAGCCATCGGCGACGTCCTCGTCGGCAAAGTCGGTACCCCAGATGCCCGTGTCCTGGCCGATCAGCACGATCTCGCGCACACCGCCGGCAACCAGGTCGCGCACCTCGGAGATGATGCTCTCGGCATTGCGCGAATGATAGCGGCCGCGGATGTAGGGAATCATGCAGAAGCTGCAGAAGCGGTTGCAGCCATCGGAAATCTTGACGTAGGCGACAGCACCCTCGACGGTACGTTTGACCTGCGGGATATAGGCTGCAATCTCACGCTCGACACCCAGCACGCCATCGATGCCCGCCACGATGCCGTCTTCCTCGTCGGCCTTCACAAAGGCAGCGACCTCGGGCAGCTCGTCAGGCAGGTCATCGCCATAGCGCGACGGCACGCAGCCGCACATGACGATGGGGCAAGAACGAACGCCGTCCTGAACCTCGTTGGCGAACTCGAGCGTGGTCTCGATGCTCTCGGACGTTGCGGAGGCGAGGAACGAACATGTATTGACGATGGCGATATCGGCATCCTGCGGGTCGAATGCCTCCTCGTAGCCCGCGGCGGTCAAAAGAGAACGCATGCGGTCGGTGTCAACCTCGTTCTTAGCGCACCCGAGGGTGATGTAGAGCACGGAGCCCAACGGTGTATCCATGTTGGAGAGCGGTCCTTTCGATTGATATTAGCGGTAGTTGGTGAACTGCAGCGGCTGGCCGTAGTCCTGGTCGCGCAGGAACTGGATCACGGTCTGCAACGCGTCCTTCGAAGCAGAGGAAACACGCAGTTTGTCGGCCTCGATGGTCACCTTGACCTTGAGCTTTTGGTCCTTGATGTCCTTGTTGATCTTCTTGGCGGTCGCCTGGTCGATACCCTCGACGATATGGCC
>CAJMJM010000051.1 GCA_905213725.1 Collinsella aerofaciens | reverse complement strand
TCCCCCGCGGCGCTGCCCTCGCGGCCGCCCCCCTCCGCCGCGGCCACTGAGAATAGGTTTGCATGATTTAGGGATGGCTGCTGTGTTGCGTCATTGGAAGAATGCATGCTTATGCGGCCTCCTCGATGTCCACCAAAAGGTTACGCACGGGGTATGCTGCTAGGTCTCGTGCGTTGGCAGTATTATGCCGCGGCTGCTGCAAAGAAGCGCTAAAGAAAGGCTTAACCTGGTTTGGTGTTACGATGAAACCGCAGGTCAGAAGTATCGAGTAACACTCTTGGAAGGTTTTGAGCTTAAGGGCTTTCTAAGGTTTGTGGCGCGGATGTGGCTCGCCTGTGTGGGGCGTGTGGATGGCTCGTTCCTAGCGCTGCGGCTCTGCGGCGCGCACCTGCTCGATGACTTTTTCCATCGTGGCGTCGATGCGGTCTTTTTTGAGCTCGCATTCCCAGATGGTTATGGGTGTCCAGCCCATTTGGGTAAGCGCGGAGATGGCGGCTCGGTCGCGCTCGACGTTGCGACGGAACTTTGCCTCCCAAAATTCAACATTGCGCTTGGGCTGGCTGGGGTTGCACTTAGGGCAGCGATGCCAAAAGCAGCCGTTGACGAAAATGGCGATCTTGCGCCCGGGAAAGGCGATGTCGGGCTTTCCGGGCACCTTCCATTCCAAGCGATAGCCCGTAAGGCCCGCTGCGCGCAGGCGCTGGCGTACGAGCAGCTCGGGCTTGGTGTTGGCGCGCTTGTTGCCCTTCATGGACTTTTTGATGGCGGCGCGACGGCGGACCAGTTCGCGCTCGTCAGCGGAGAGGTCGGAGGTATCGACGCCGTCGAGCAGACCGGGCTTGGGGCGCTTTTTGCTACGGCGCTTAGGTGCGCGCTTGGGTTTGGTGGCGGGTTTGTCGGCTGTGTTGGGCGCGGCGTCATCGGCGGAGCTTGCCTCGAGCCGGTCTTCCTTCAACTCAATCAGAGCATCGATAAGCCCTTTGTCGGCGGGCATCCACTCAACGGTGGCAAGTGAGGTGCGTGGAATCCAGCGGATATCAAGCTGGCGGTCGTGCTTCTGAGGCTCATCGGATTCATCGGCGAGCGAGCAGTAGTAGCACTCCATGGAGAGATGAAAATCGGGGTAGTCATACTCAACGGTGTAGAAATCGCGCAGGTTGGTGACTTTTACCTGCAGTTCCTCCATAAGCTCGCGGCGTACGGCGTCCTCGGGCGTCTCGCCGCGCATAAGCTTGCCACCGGGGAACTCCCAAAGTCCCTGCATGTCGCCGTAGCCGCGCTGCACGGCAAGCAGCTCGTCAGATCCTTCCTTGCGAATGATCCCAGCGGCAACATGAATAGTCTTCAACAGGAGTCCTCTCTCAACATCAACACGTGGCAGGGTAGCTACGCGTACCTTACACAACGGTAAGGCAAGCGTAAGCCATATCGATGGTAGCCGACTCGTCTTCTTGCGACTATAGATGCCGTAGACTAATTGCAAGAAAGGACTCGGTATGCAAGCCACGCACATGGCGACCCCGGTACTGGAGGTCGCGCAGCTCGAAAAGGTATATGGAGCGCTGGGCAACGTGACCCGCGCGCTCAACGACGTCAGCTTTACCGTCAACCGCGGCGAATTCGTTGGCATCATGGGCGCCTCGGGCTCGGGCAAGTCGACGTTGCTCAACTGCGTCTCGACCATCGATAGCGCCACGAGCGGCACGATCCGCATCAACGGGCAGGACGTAACACGCATGAAGCAGGCTAAGCTTTCGCAGTTCCGCCGCGAGGAGCTCGGTTTTATCTTCCAGGACTCCAACCTGCTCGATACGCTCACGGCACGCGAGAACATCGCCCTGCCGCTCACCATCGCCCGCACAAACTCGGCAGAGATCTCGACCCGCGTGCAGGATGTGGCAGCGCGCCTGTCCATCAGTCAGGTGCTCGACAAGTATCCCTACCAGATGTCTGGCGGTCAGCAGCAGCGCGTTGCCGCGGCTCGCGCGCTCGTTACCGACCCCACCATGATCATGGCCGACGAGCCCACCGGCGCTCTCGATTCCAAGAGCGCCCGCCTGCTGCTCGAGAGCCTGGAGGCCCTTAACCGCCGCCTACGCGCCACCGTGCTCATGGTCACGCACGACAGCTTTGCCGCCAGCTACACGAGCCGTGTGCTGTTTATCCGAGACGGCAAGATTTTCACCGAGCTGCGCCGCGGCGACACCGACCGCCGAGAGTTCTTCGACCGCATTATGGAGGTCGTTGCCATGATGGGCGGTGAGGGCTCCGATGCTCTGTAAACTCGCTTGGGGCAACGTCCGCCGCGCCGGCCGCGACTACCTCGTCTACCTTTTGACGCTCACCCTGGGCGTCACGGTCTTCTATGCCTTTAACACCATCTCGATGCAGGTCGACATCGCCGGAATCGATGAAGAGGGCTTGGCGCAGGTTATGGGCAGCATACTCGGCGACCTGACGTACTTTTTGGCCGGTGTCATGGCCTTTTTGATGGTGTATGCCAATAACTTCATCATGAAACGCCGCAAGAAGGAGTTTGGCCTGTACCAGGTGCTCGGCATGGGGCGCGGGCGCGTCGCCACGATCATGGCGCTCGAGACCGTGATAGTGTCGATCGTGGCCTTTGTCGCCGGCATTGTGCTGGGTGTGGGACTCTCCCAGCTCATGACGTTCTTTTCGGCCTCGCTCTTTAAGACTCAGATCGCCAATTTCCACTTCTTTTTCTCGAGGCATGCGTTCAATCTGACCCTTGCCTGCATGCTCGTAATGTTTGTGCTCACGCTACTGCTGAACCTCCGCGCCGTGCGTCGTACCAAACTCATCGAGCTTATGGGTGCCGAGCGTCGCAACGAGAGCATCAAGACACGCAACCCCTGGATCGCGATTGCCATCTTTGCCGTGGGCGCGGTGCTTGTGGGCGTGGCCTATTACCGTCTGCTACGTGATGGGTTCCCGCTAACCGCGACGGACAGCAAGCTGCAAGAGGCCATGAACCAGTTTGGTATTACGACCGCTATGGTTACCGTGGGCACCTTTGCCCTGTTCTGGGGACTCTTGGGCTTGCGCATCAAGCTGCTGCAGAGTCTGCGCGGCGTGTATTGGCGCGGCCTCATCATGTTTACCGTGCGCCAGCTTGCGGCCAAGGTCAACACGGTGTGCTTTTCGATGGGCGTCATCGCGATGCTCCTGTTTTTGGCCATCACCTCGGTGACGTGCGGTATGTCAATTGCCAACGTGATGAATGAAAACCTGGAGCGCTATAACCCTGTTGACGTGTCTCAGAGGTATGTCTATTACACGCCCGATACGCTCGACTACTACAAAGGGTACAAAGGGTATGCCAATCCGTCTGAGGTCGATCGCATGGTGTTGGCCGATACAACGGTCGATTTGTACCCTGCATGGCACGGCAAGGGCAAGTCGGCGGACAACAACGACGAGACCGGCAAGAAGGTCGATATCGCCGATGTTGCCGGTGAGCATGTGCAGATCGATTCGTATCTGAGTTACCCATTTGGCGGCTCGAATCCTTCGGTGACCCCAGGTGAGATGTGCAAGATCATGGGCGAAAAGCTTCCCAAGGCGTTCGGGGGTAGCAATGCCGATACGATGGGTCTGTTTGTGACGCCGGCGAGCCAGTACAACAAACTGCGTCAGATGATGGGCGAGGAGCCGGGGCACATCGGTCACGACCAGTATCTGCTCACATGTGATATGGGCGGCGAGCTGGACGACCTGTACACCAAGTATATGGCTGGCGGCCATGCCCTTACCTTGGGCGGGCATACGCTCAAGCCCGCAACCGATAAGTCGGACGAAGATACGGCGGCCATCGCCAACTCGGCGATGGGCAGTAATCCGGGTACCGTCGTCGTTGCCGACGAGCTGTTGTCCCAGCTTAATCTGCAGCCGTATTCCAGTAGCCTGCTCGTTAACTACAAACAGGGGATAGATACGACCGAGGCAGACGAGAGCATTAAATACACTCTGCTCGACAATCTGTTCGTTGACGTGAAAGATCCGGGGTCGTGTGTAATCTTTATCACACGCTCCGAGATGTACACTCAAGCAGCGCAAATGAACGGTCTTATTAGTTACCTAGCCATCTACATCGGCTTTGTTTTGGTCGTTGCATGCGCGGCGATTCTGTCGATCCAGCAACTCTCCAACGTGGCCGACGGCAGCCGCAGCTATCGTGTGCTGGCACAGATCGGCTGCGACGACCGCCAGATTCGCCATTCGGTGATGGCGCAGCAAGCGGTATTCTTCTTGTTCCCGCTGGCAGTGGGCCTGGCGCACTCCTTTGTGGCACTTAAGGTGATCATCGAGCTGGTGAGCATATTCGGAAATATGAGCATCGGCGGCACCGTGGGCCTCACCTGTGCAATCTTCCTGGCAGCATACGGTGGCTACTTCCTGGTGACCTACCTCATGAGCGCCGGCATGGTGCAAGCTGCCATCGCCACCCGCTATAGCGAATAACAAACGGGCAAAATCGTCGCAAAATCAGAGGCATATGACCGCCGCGAAGGGACTGGGGCCCTCTCGCGGCGGTTATTTTGCCTATCTGGTGCGTTTCGGATGCAAGTGAGTAGATTTTTTTGAACTTGCCGAGCACATCGCGACAAATGATCTATAAAACTGCAGGTCAGAGCTGTGGCGTGTTTAGGGCGTGCTCGGCCTTCTGCAAAAAGCCTACTCACTTGGTTTTTCTGCTAGAAGACCGCCACGAGGGAAGGCAACTCCCTTACGTCGGTTTGGACGTTTGCCCAGATAAAACCTGCCAAAATAAACCTGTCCCTTTTTGGCAGGTTAGCGCTTCCAAAAGTAGAGGATTAACGTCGTGCGATTTTGCTGTTCGGTTTTGACCAGGATGTTGTGGATGTGGGTCTTGACGGTGCCCACGGCAAGGAATAGCTCGTCAGCAATCTCTTGGTTCGACTTGCCCCGCACTACCAGACGCAAAACCTCAGCTTCGCGGTTGGAGAGCTTGTAGGCGTTGCGATAAGAGGGCATTTGCCCTTCGATGTGTCGATCAAGATCGCTGACGTTCTTTTCTTCGGACGCCTCCTGCATGCGAATCGAAAGCACGTGATAGGTGTAGGCGATGAGCAGAATCGCAAAGTAGCACGCAAAGACGTTCTCGCTAAAGTTGCGCTCGGACAGGTATAGCTGCAGCCAAGAGGGCGCCAGGCTCATGGGGACGACCAGGATGCTGTAGAAGTCCTCGGCAACGATGCGCCCGACCAGGACGGCGCCGATAATCAGGTGCTTTCGTTGGTTGTTAACGCGTGCCTTCAACTCGACCTTTGTACTTTTATGAGCCGTCCAAAAGATGTACAGCCCCACAAAGATAAGGAACACCTGGCGCATTGCGTAGTAGAGCCACTGATGCATGGGGCCGTAGGGGACAGCGACGATAGTCAGCGACTCGCACAGCAAAAACGTTACGACGGGGATAACGAATTGCTTTTTAGAATGTTTGTCGAGCAAGTCCCTGGCAATGGCCCAAATAAAAGCCTGCGAAGCGGTCGCCACAAGGGTCCGCATTACGGGCATGATGATTGAGTAATAGTCGTTAGCTGGAAAGCTCTAGTTTTTGCAGCGTGTATTCAAAAAAGAAAATCTCGGTCATCTCGAAGGCATAGCAAATAAAAACGCCGCTGCCATAGATAAAGAACTGTCGGCGAGACGAGGCGTAGGCGGCAAGCGAGAGCGCCGCTCTCGAGGCTCTCGAGCAGCTCTAAGCCTCAAGGCTTCTAAAAGCGCGTCTGCGGGCGTCGGATGCTCGTCTCCTGTCGCTCGCTCACCGAGGCCCGGCAATTGCCTTAATATCTTAAGGGTCTCGATTTGTCCAAAACTGAGCGAAGGAGCTCATCATGAGCGACGGAAAGAAAAAGCTTTCCTTCTTGACGGTCATCTCGACCATCATCTGCGTCGTCTTCGTTTGCGAGGCCGCCGCTCCTGCTGCTGCCAATGGCAGCCAGCAGATCTTCTGGTGGATCTACCTGATCCTGACCTACCTGCACCCTAACGGCATGGATGTCGCCGAGCTCGGCACCACCTATGACGGCGAGGGCGGCATTTACGACTGGGTGCGCGATGGCCTGGGCGACAAATGGGGCGCCCGCATTTCGTACTACTACTGGGTTAACTACCCGCTGTGGATTGCCTCGCTGGCTACCATGTTCCCCGATATCCTGGGCATGGTCTTTGGCGTCGAGTTCAATCTGGTCGCCAAGATGGGTATCGATCTTGCCTTTGTGTGGATCGTCTACCTCATGGGTCGCTCCAAGGCGGCCGACTCCGAGTGGGTCCTTAACGGTGGCGCCATCATCAAGGTCGCCGTTGCCGTTATCGTCGGCGCTCTGGGCATCTGGTATGCCATGGAGAACGGCTTTGCGAACGACATGTCCGCTGCCACGTTCCTCCCCGAGTTGACCAACACCAACGCTCTCGGCTACCTGTCGATCATCATCTTTAACTTCATGGGCTTCGAGGTCATCTGCACCATGACCGACGACATGGCCGATCCCGCTCGCGATATTCCCAAGGCTATCATCGTTGGTGGCCTGTCCATCGCCGTAATCTACCTGTTCGCTGGCTTTGGCATTGGCGCTGCTGTGCCGGCCGATTCCATCGACCCCGACTACGGCATGATCTTTGCAGTCCAGACCATGGTGGGCGACTCCATGATCTTTAAGGTCATCTGCATTGCCTTCCTGATCACCCTGTTCGCCAACATGGCTGCTTGGTCCTTCGGTGTTAACTCCGTTGCTCGCTACGCTGCCGAGCACGGCAACATGCCCAAGGTCTTTGCTTCGATGATCTCGGACGACGACATGCCCAACGGCGCCAACCTGGTCAACGCCATCGTTGCCTCCCTGGTGCTGTGCCTGCAGCTGGTTCCCATCGACGCCATCTCCAACGGCGTGTTCTGGATGCTCTTCGGCACCTCCGTCGTCTTCCTGCTGCTCACCTATATCCCGATGTTCCCGGCGTTCCTCAACCTTCGCAAGAACGACCCGAACCGTGAGCGCATCTTCACGTTCCCGTTTAAGGGCGCCATGATGAAGGTCATGCTCGCCATCCCTTGCATCGAGCTGATCCTGGCCATCGTTGCAACGCTGGTCCCGTTCTCCGCCGCCGAAATTGCTGACAAAGCCCCGATGATCGTTATCTTCATCGTGCTCATGATCATCGGCGAGGCCGTTCGCGTCGTCAGCGCTAAGGGCCGCGAGACCGAGTACATGGGTCTCACCCCCGAGTTGGCTGCTCAGCGTCTCGCTGAGGAGGCCGAAGAGGACTAGAGCGCCCGGATTCGGGGCTCCAACCCTTCTCGCGTACCAACGTGCGCTTCGTCGGGTTTGTCGCTCCCGACTCCGGGCACTCTAGCCTCTTCGGAGGCGTGTCCAAGCGACAGGTTTGCTTACCACTCCCTGGGGTGGGTGAGAGCGATTGCTCCGGTAACCACCACCCGCCCCAATCTCTCTTCCGTATCCTTCATGCGTTTTGTCTCCGCGCACTGGGTTACGTCGTCGCTCGCCGGTGCGACTCCGTGAAAACCGGCGCCGGGCGCCCCGACCTTTGCCGGGGAACGGGCGCCTACCATCCCTTGGTTTTAGGCCGCGGGTAACCCGCCCGCGGCAAGCGATCGTTCGATTTGGAGGAAATCTTATGCGTACGATCACCGAGTCCGAGTCCACCCCCAAGGCCGACGGCTTCTTTATGCCCGCTGAGTTCGCCCCGCAGGATCGCGTGTGGATGGGTTGGCCCCACCGCACTGACACCTGGGCCCACGGCGCCAAGCCGGCTCAGAAGCAGTATGCCGCCATCGCTCGCGCCATCGCCGAGTTCACCCCGGTCACCATGTGCGCCAACCAGGCCGACTACGCCAACTGCAAGGCCGTCTTCGAGGAAGACGAGAACGTCACCGTTATCGAGATGACCACCGACGACGCCTGGTTCCGCGATACCGCCGCTACCTACGTCATCAACGGCAAGGGCGAGAAGCGCGCTAACCACTGGCACTTCAACGCTTATGGCGGTCTGGTCGACGGCCTGTACTTCCCGTGGGATAAGGACGAGCAGATCGCCCTTAAGATGGCAGAGCTCTCCGGCTGCCGTCGCTATCGTCCCGATGACATGATCCTCGAGGGCGGCTCCATCACCGTCGACGGCGAGGGCACCCTTGTCGTGACCGACCAGTGCCTGCTTTCCCCGGGCCGCACCTGCTCTGCGGTTCTGGAGGAGGAAGAGGATCCCGAGTCCATCTGGCCCAAGTTCAAGAGGAAGTTCGAGCCCTGGAGCGAGGAACTTCGCGCCTATATGGACGAACACCTCAAGGATTATCTGGGTGTCGAGAAGGTCATCTGGGTCAAGGAGGGCATCGACCCCGAGGAGACCAACGGTCACATCGACGACGTCGCTACGTTCATCGCCCCGGGCGTCATGGCCTGCATCTGGACTGACGATCCCGAGTATCCGTTCTACGAGCAGTGCCATGCTGTCTACGAGACCCTTTCCAACGCCGTTGACGCCAAGGGCCGCAAGATGAAGGTCTACAAGCTCTGCATGCCTGTGAACCCGCTGTTCATGGACCAGGCTTCCTGCGACACCATCGACGCCGACGAGAACGCCGAGCCGCGCGTTGCCGACGAGCCGCTGATCGCCTCCTACATGAACTACCTGGTCACCAACCACGGCGTTATCGTCCCGCAGTACGGCGACGAGAACGATCAGCTTGCCGTTGACACGCTCCAGAAGATCTACGACGAGGTCTGGGGCGAGGGCGTCTACAAGTGCGTCGGCGTTCAGTCCGAGCAGGTCGTCTTCGGTGGTGGAAATATCCACTGCATTACGCAGCAGGAACCGTCCGCTTAATCGTCCGGCTTCCCGAGGCACCCCATCTCGCCGCTCAAACCGTCGCTCGCGGCGACCTGGGGCACCTCGGAAACCCAGCCGGTCAAGCGGACCGACGTAGCTAGTTACCGCATTAGTCATTGGTGCCAACCTTGGCAACAATGCAGGTCGAAAAAACGTCAGCGAAAACCCGCCAGAGCGAGCAAGGTGCCTTGAAACGAGGCGGCATCGATCTTTTGATCATGCCGCCGAAGTTGAAAGGCAGATTGCCGCCCTGGCGGGTTTGCAGCGTCGAGCCGTTACGCGGTTTGGTAAAACCGCGTAACTAAACCCGCTCCGCGATTTCGTGGATGAGGTAGTCGGTCTTTTCCCAGCCCAGGCACGGGTCGGTGATCGACTTGCCAAAGACACCGCCGTCGACCGGCTGGTTGCCGTCCTCCAGGTAGGACTCGATCATAAAGCCCTTGACCAGCTTGGAGATGGACTCGTTGCGGCGGCAGCTGTCGAGTACCTCCTTGCAAATGCGATACTGCTCCAGCGGACGCTTGCCCGAGTTGTCGTGGTTGCAGTCGATGACCGCCGCCGGATTGGCATAGCCGGCGTGCTCGGTATAGCGCTCAGCCAGACGTTCCAGGTGTTCGTAGTGGTAGTTGGGGTAGGTGCGCCCATCGAGACCGATGTAGCCACGCATAACGGCGTGCGCGAGCGGATTGCCGTCGCACTCGACCTCCCAGTTGCGGAAGATGAAGCTCTGGTGCGCCTGGGCGGCGTAAATGGAGTTGAGCATAACGGTGGTAGAGCCGGCAGTGGGATTCTTCATGCCGACGGGTACCGAAATGCCGCTCGACACCAGGCGATGCTCCTGGTTTTCGACCGAGCGTGCGCCCACGGCAACATAGCTCAGCAGGTCAACGAGGTATTGGTAGTTGGACGGATAGAGCATCTCATCGGCGGTAAAGAAGCCGGTCTCCTCGATGACGCGCAGGTGCATGTGGCGGATGGCCTTAACGCCTTCGAGCAGGTCATCGGGCGCCTCGGGGTTGGGGTTGTGCAGCAGGCCCTTGTAACCGGTGCCCTTGGTACGCGGCTTATTGGTGTAGACGCGCGGAATGATGATGAGCTTGTCCTTGACTTCCTCGGCGGTCTTGGCCAGACGATTCATGTACTCAAGTACCGAGTCCTCGCGGTCGGCAGAGCAGGGGCCGATGATGAGCACCTTGCGTGCGTCCTCGCCGGTAAAGACTTTGGCGACCTCGGCGTCAAATGCCTGTTTTTTGGCGGTAAGCTCGGCTGAAAGCGGCATTTCCTCGCGGATCTCCATGGGGATCGGCAGCCTGCGTTTGAATTCCATGGCCATAGGGGCCTCCTCAATCTATAGAAAGAGCAATAAGCGTATTGTCGAATGCTCGGCATTATCCGCTGTCGCACGCTAAAGTGCAAGCCCTTGTCACCCCGAAACCTACCAAAAAGGGACAGGTTTATTTTGGCAGGTTTTATCTGGGTAAACGTCGGCGGATGCCGGGAGGGAGCGGCGCCGCGCGGGACCCTAAGGCTGTTGTCGGTTCCCTAGGAAATACCCTGTGGGCAAAAAATGCCAAATATGAGTACGGTTGCTATCTTAGTATCATATTGCCTTCGCAAAATAATAGACATAACAGCAAAATATGTTCATTAACGCAAACACATATAAGTCCGCTATGGTGCTGTTTGATCAATTTAGGGACGCGTGTAAGCCGTGGGAGCGGCATTTGAGGCGGTTTTGGCTGTTACTAAAAAGGTAACAGTACTCATATTTGCCCTTTTTTGCCCACGGGGTCTGGAAAGCGCCGTCAGTGAGGTCTCAGGGAAGGCGTTTCGAGGCTCGAAGGACACAAAACGGGGGTGCAGGTTGTCCTGCGCCCCCGTTTTCTTGGCATTGCGGTTGTTTGCCGCCGGTTTTTACGCCGCTTCGTCGAACTGCGAGTTGTACAGGTCGGCGTAGAAGCCGCCCTGGGCGAGCAGCTCGTCGTGCGTGCCCTTCTCGACGATGTCGCCGTCGCGAATCACCAAGATCACGTCGGCGTTTCGGATCGTGGACAGGCGGTGCGCGATGACAAAGCTCGTGCGGCCCTGCATCAGCGCATCCATGGCGCGCTGGATGAGCTCCTCGGTGCGGGTATCGACGTTGGAGGTCGCCTCGTCCAAAATCAGCGCCGGACGGTCGGCCAAAATGGCACGGGCGATGGTCACGAGCTGGCGTTGACCCTGCGACAGGTTAGTGCCCTCTTCGTTGATCATAAAGTCGTAGCCGCCGGCGAGCGTATGGATAAAGTGGTCGCAGCGTGCGGCGCGTGCGGCGGCCTCGACCTCGGCGTCGGTCGCATCGGGGCGTCCGTAGCGGATGTTCTCGCGGATGGTGCCGTTAAACAGCCAGGTGTCCTGCAGCACCATGGCAAACTCGCCGCGCAGTGCCGCGCGGTCCCAGTCGCGCACATCGACGCCCTCGACACGCAGCGAGCCGCCGTCCACGTCGTAGAAGCGCTGCAGCAGCTTAATGAGCGTGGTCTTGCCGGCGCCGGTGGGGCCGACGATGGCGATGGTCTGGCCGGGCTGCGCCTCGCAGCTAAAGTCGTGGATGATGATCTTGTCGGGCGTGTAGCCAAACTTGACATGGTCAAACACCACGTGGCCGGGGCGCTTCTCGGGAATCTGCGCGTCGGCCTTCTGCTCCTCCTCGGGCGCGGCCAGGAACTCAAAGACGCGCTCGGTGGCGGCAGCCATCGACTGCATCGTGTTGCTCACGTTGCCCAGCTGCTGCACGGGTTGCGTAAAGTTGCGAACGTACTGGATAAAGCTCTGGATGTCGCCGGGCGTGGCATTGCCGGTCAGCGCGAGCTGCGCGCCCACCACGACGACGCCCACGTAGCCCATGGTGCCCACCAAGCTCATAAGCGGCATCATCAGGCCCGCCAGGAACTGCGAGCGCCAGCCACTAATAAAGAGGCGGTCGTTTTGACGGTCGAACTCTTCAATCGAGGCCTCGGCGCGGTCGAACACCTGAATGACGTTCTGGCCGGCAAAGTCCTCCTCGATAATGCCGTTGACGGCGCCCAGAACCTGCTGTTGCTCGCGGAAGTACGGCTGCGAGAAGTGAATCATTACGGTCAAGATAAACGCGGCGGCCGGCAGCGTGAGCACGGTGACGCCGGTAAGCGGCAGGCTGATCGAAAGCATCATGACGAGCACGCCGATAATCTGCGTCACCGACGTGATGAGCTGCGTCACGCTCTGGTTGAGCGACTGACCCAGCGTATCGACGTCGTTGGTGATGCGGCTGAGTACGTCTCCCTTGCTGTGGCCGTTGAAGTAACTCATCGGCACGACGGCAATCTTGGCGGCGATTTCCTTGCGCATGCGGTAGCAGATCTTTTGCGTGACGCCGGTCATGCGCCAGCCCTGGATGAGGCTGCA
>CAJMJM010000050.1 GCA_905213725.1 Collinsella aerofaciens | reverse complement strand
GAATGTCGCGTGTGGTCGGGCCGCCGTCTGCCGTGTACTTTTGGGCGGGCATCAACCCAAGTGCCTGACAGAGGTCTTCTTGATGTAGGCGCCTGCTCGTTCCGTCTTTGGCTTTCTCGCGGTCATAGCGCTCAACAATGAGGGCAGGTTCGTCCTCAAACATACGATATTCGACGTTTGCCGTTGCGATGCCGGCGCGCTGGGCGCTTTTCATGCAGACAAACTCATTGAGAGCCTCGAGTTTAAATCCGATAACGCCATTTTTGAAAATATGCGTCGTGGGCGAGGAGCCCATGCATTCGCACCAGCGGTCGTTTATGAACGCGAGCGCGAACTTGCCCTGGTTGCCTCCAAGTGACCAACTTTCATCTAGACCCATCCACGATGCATCGCGGTCATCTCTGATCGACTTGAGACGAAGAGCAATTTCGTGGTCGTCTATAGGGCGGTATTCGCCAGCGCGATGCAGGACGGCGTCGGCATCTTCTTCGGCACAAAACTGCACTCCGCCCGGACAGTCGAGTCCGATATGGCTGAGCAACGCAACGGGATTGTTGGGCCTAACGTCGAATTCGGCGGCAATCGCTTTTCGTTGGTCCTCGCTGTCGGGTAGAAGGCCAAACAGGTACGGATTCATGACCTGTTGTCCGTATGTGCGATTCGATACGGGTATGTTGGTCGATAGGGCTGGCCCGTCATAGTCATGATCGTAGGTAAAGCTGATAAGACCGTTCTCATCTTGCGCGAGCGTTCCAGCAGGCACGCCGCAAATAATGGTCCGAAGTGATGTTCTGGCCATTGGCTATTTCCCTTCGGGCATGGTTTGGCTAGATGCGTTTGCGGCAATCGAGACTCCGAGATTGGACATGGCGAAATCGGCGAAGGCCTTGTCGTAGAGCTCGGACGTAAAGGGGGCGTCTGCAAGAACCGGAATGGCGGCGCAGCGACGGTGGCTATGAGAGGGACGTTGAGCGTGATGGCACCTGGGGGTGCTACAAGGTTGCAAATCGGCATGCGGGGCGTCGACTGGTTGCTCGTTATTCGTTTTGGCGATATCCCCTTGAGCGGCGAGCGCCAGTCCGAGAGCATTGAAGATTGCCAACAGCTTGTCGAGCCGAATGCCCGTGGCATCTCCCAGCTCGAGCGATGCGAGCAGGCGCTCCGAAACACCGGCCTTATTAGCGAGGGCGGCACGGGTGAGACCCTGAGCCTCGCGTGCCTGGCGCACGTAGATGCCAGCTTGGCGCGGTGTGGTGATGGGAAGGGTATCCACGGCGATCTCCTAACGTGCAGACTTTTGCATCCTAGTATGACATGCAAAAGTCTGCATGAAAAGGCCTCATGCAAAACTCTGCATGAGGCCTTGCCCGGACGTTTAGTTATGAAGGGTGTTTTACAGCACCAAAATCCCCAGGTGCTCCAGCAAGATCTTAAGCCCGATAAGGATAAGCACAACGCCGCCCACGATGGTGGCGGGTTTTTCGTAGCGCGCGCCAAAGGTGTGGCCGATCGCTACGCCGGCGACGGAGAAGATAAACGTTGTGATGCCAATGAGCGATACGGCGGGAACGATGTCGACGGAAAGCGCGGCGAACGAGATGCCCACGGCCAGGGCGTCAATCGAGGTGGCGATGGCGAGGATCAGGTACTCGCCCAGGTCAATCTTTTCGGCATCCTTGCCGTCGCCTTCATCCTCGTCTTCGGTAAAGGCCTCCCACAACATTTTGCCGCCGATAAAGGCGAGCAGGATAAAGGCGATCCAATGGTCGATGGGTCCGATGATGCTCATGAATTGACTGCCAAGCGCCCATCCGATCACGGGCATGCCTGCCTGGAAGCCGCCAAAGAACAGGCCGAGCACTACGGCGACCTTAAGGTTGATCTTCTTCATGCCAAGGCCCTTGCAGATGGATACGGCAAAGGCGTCCATCGAAAGGCCAACGGCGAGCAACACGAGCTCTGCGAGTCCCATAGTCTGGCTCCCTCTCTGCGGGCGGGCCCGCGTGTACCTCTTGGGGGAGTAACAAAAAAGACTCGTGGCGTACGCGTTGCGCGCACAGCCACGAGTCTCGTTCATTAAGGCAAGCCAGGCCGCATCGGCCAGTGTGTTGACTTGCCGCGCCACCGGAGGCGAACCCGATCACGCGACTACTCCCTCATTTATGCGAATCCCGATGCTACCACATAAGCAGCTCATTTGGATTGGGGCTCTCAGCTGTGTTCGCTCATTCTGTAAGCATCGGATTTTGCGGGCGTCACAGGGGCAAACCGTGAGAAACTTATTGACGTTTATGGAGCGTATACGATGGGAGCGATGCCTTGGATAAGAACGAGCTGCAAAAGCGTATGGAACAGGCCATCCGCCTGACTGCCCCCGGTCAGCCGATCCGCACCGCCCTCGACATGATCATTGCCGGTCACCTGGGCGCCCTAATCTGCGTCGGCGCCACCGAAAACGTGCTCGCCGCCGGTAACGACGGCTTCCCGCTCAACATTTCGTTTACCTCGAACCGCCTGTTCGAGCTCTCCAAGATGGACGGTGCCATCGTTATCGATGGCGACCTCACCCAGATCCTGCGTGCCAACTTCCACCTCAATCCCGATCCCTCGCTCGCCACGAGTGAGACGGGCATGCGTCACCGTACTGCCGCTCGCATGTCGGTGCTCACCGACGCCATCGTGATCTCGGTTTCGGCTCGTCGTGCCGTCGTCAACGTGTACGTCCACGGCAAGAGCTACGAGATCCAGCCCGTCACCACCATCATGAGCTCGGTCAACCAGCTCGTCGCCACGCTCCAGACTACCCGTCAGTCGCTCGATCGCTCCCTGCTGCGCCTGACGGCCCTTGAGCTCGACGACTACGTCACGCTCGCCGACATCACCGGCATCTTCTCGAGTTTCGAGATCATGCAACAGGCAAAGACCGAGCTTAAGGATTGCATCGTCAAGCTGGGTAACCAGGGCAAGCTCGTGCAGATGCAGCTCGAGCAGCTCGCGGGCTCCAGCATGGATACCGAATACGACTTGATGATCCGCGACTACGCAAGCGATTCCTCCGAGGCAAACGCCGAGAAGATTCGCGCCGAGCTGAGCCGCATGACGCCTAAGGACCTGTCCGACCCGCAGCATGTGGCGGCGGTTCTGGGCTATGACGACCTGGACGAGGACTCCGTCATGACGCCGCTGGGCCTGCGCACGCTTTCGCGCGTGTCCGTCGTGCGCGACGGCGTGGCCGAGAAGATCGTCGACGAGTACGGCTCGCTGCAGGAGCTCATGGATGACATCAGCGAGGATCCGGAGCGCCTGGGCGACTTTGGCGTTAACAACCCTGCCATTCTTGCGGACTCCCTGTACCGCATGAAGGGCACCAAACAGGGGAACGCATAATGGCGCCCGTATGCGCCGTGGTCGTTGCCGGTGGCAGCGGCCAGCGCTTTGGTAACCCCGGCGGCAAGCAGCTCGTCAATGTAGCGGGCCGTCCGCTTATGAGCTGGTCCATCCGCGCGTTTGACCGTAGCGATAAGGTCGGCCACATCGTCGTGGTTTGCCCTGCCGAGCGCCGTGCCGAGATGCGCCGCCTGGCCATCGACCCGTTTGACTATGACACGCCCATCAGTTTTGCCGATGCCGGCGATACCCGCCAGGACTCCACCCGTGCCGGCGTGCACGCGGTGCCGGCGGGCTTTGAATACGTCGCCATTCACGATGGCGCTCGTCCGCTCATCACGACCGAGGCCATCGATCATGCGATCGACGTGCTTGTGGGCGACCGCTCGCTCGACGGTGTCGTGTGCGGTCAACCCGCGATCGACACACTCAAGATCGTCGACGGCGATAACATCGTCGAGACGCCGCCGCGTGAGCTTTATTGGGCTGCGCAGACGCCGCAGATCTTTAGCGTCGATGCTATGAAGCGCGCCCACGCTGCAGCCATTGCCGAGGGCTTTATCGGCACCGATGATTCGTCGCTGGTCGAGCGCATGGGTGGGCGCGTCCGCTGCGTCCAGAGCCCGCGCGATAACCTTAAGGTGACGGTGCCCGAGGACTTGCGTCCCGTAACCGCGATTCTGCTTGGCCGTATGGCCGAGGGAGAGGACCTTCCCCATGTTCAGTAACCTGCGCATTGGCCATGGCTACGACGTTCACCGTCTGGTGGAGGGGCGTCGATGTATCATCGGCGGTGTCGACATTCCCTACGAGCGCGGCCTGCTGGGCCACTCGGATGCCGATGTGCTCGCGCACGCCTTGGCCGACGCCATTCTGGGCGCCTGCCGTGGGGGAGACATTGGCAAGCTATTCCCCGATACCGACCCCGCCTATGAGGGTGCCGATTCGATGGTGCTGCTCGCTCGCGTGATGGACTACGCGCGCGAGCTGGGCTTTGAGTTTGTCGATGCCGATTGCACCATTGCCTGCCAGCAGCCTAAGATCACCCCGCACCGCGATGCCATGCGTGCCAACCTTGCCCATGCCCTGGGCGTTGACGTCGAAAACGTGGGCGTCGCCGCCACTACGACCGAAAAGCTCGGTTGGGAAGGCCAGGGCGAGGGAATCGGCGCCTGGGCCGTCTGCCTGCTACAGAAAACCGTTAAGGAGTAACGAATGCGTATCTACAACAGCGCTACCCATAAAAAGGAAGAGTTCCAGCCCATCGAGTCCGGCAAGGTCCGCATGTACGTGTGCGGCCCCACGGTCTACGACAACATCCACATCGGCAATGCCCGCACGTTCATCAGCTTTGACGTGATTCGTCGCTGGCTCATCGCGAGCGGCTACGAGGTCACGTTCGCCCAGAACCTCACCGATGTCGATGACAAGATCATCAAGCGCGCCAACGAGCAGGGCCGCACTGCCGCCGAGGTCGCGACGGAGTTCTCGGACAAGTTCATCGGCGTCATGCGCGCCGCCAACGTGCTCGATCCCGATGTGCGCCCCCGCGCCACCAAGGAGATCGGCCCCATGATCGCCATGATCAAGACGCTTATCGAGCAGGGCCACGCTTACGCAGCCGATAACGGCGATGTGTACTTTGCCGTGCGCAGCGATCCCAACTATGGTCAGGTCTCGGGCCGCAACATCGACGACCTTATGGTTGGCGCGCGCATCGAGGAGAACGAGGACAAGAACGACCCGCTCGACTTTGCCCTGTGGAAGGCCGCCAAGCCCGGCGAGCCCAGCTGGCCGAGCCCCTGGGGCGAGGGCCGTCCCGGTTGGCACACCGAGTGCGCCGCCATGGTGCATCGCTACCTGGGTACTCCGATCGACATCCACGGCGGCGGCTCCGATCTTGCCTTCCCGCATCACGAGAACGAGTGCGCTCAGGCCACCTGCGCCTGGCACCAGGGCTTCTCCAACACCTGGATGCACACGGGCATGCTGCTGGTCGACGGCGAGAAGATGTCCAAGTCGCTTGGTAACTTCTTTACGCTGGCCGAGGTCCTCGAGCAGCACTCCGCTGCCGCCCTGCGTTTGCTGATGCTGCAGACGAGCTATCGCTCACCGCTCGACTTTTCTTGGGAGCGCCTGGAGGGTGCCGAGAACTCGCTCACGCGTATCGCCGGTACGGTCGAGAACCTGCGCTGGGCCGCGAACCACGCGACGGCCGATGCCGATGAGGCAGCATCCGAGGCGTTTGCCGCCAAGGCCGCCGAGACCCGCGCCACCTTTAAGGAGTGCATGGACGACGACTTTAACACCGCTGGTGCCATGGGTGTCGTCTTTGGCTTTGTGACCGAGTGCAACCAGTACCTGGAGCAGGCCGGTGACGCTGCCGACAAGGCCGCAGTCCTGGCTGCCGCCGATACGCTGGCCGAGCTGCTCGATACGTTTGGCGTCGAGCTTCCCGAGCCCAAGGTGGAGCTGCCGCTGGGTCTGCTGGGTGTTGCCGCCGGTTTGGTTGCCTATACGGGCGACGACGTGGACGAGGCTGCTGCCAAGATTCTCGAGGCCCGCGCCGAGGCCCGTGCCGCCAAGAACTGGGATTTGGCCGACGCCATCCGCGACCAGCTCAAGGACCTGGGCCTCACCATTGAGGATACCGCCGCCGGCACCCGTATTAAGAGTCTCTAGTATTTGTCGACCGTTCGAGGTGCGGCAGATTGCCTTGAAAGAGGAGGGCATAGACCTGGTGGTCATGCCCGACGATTGAAAGGCAAGGTGCCGCACCTCGAACGGTCGATTCTTGTTCGTTATCTATTTAAGGAGGCCGTCCTATGGCCGACAATCGCAAGCGTGCGCCTCGTGGCGGCAAGCAGGCTGCTTCTGGCTCGCGTCCGATTCGCCGCAATGATCGCGCTGCCGCTCCCAAGGGCCAGCGCGATCGCACCCAGGCCGCACGTCCGCAGCGCGATCGCAACCGCGACGCTGTCCAGGCTCCCAAGGGCGAGTTTATCGAAGGTCGTCGTGCTGCCGCCGAGGCGCTACGCACTGGTTTTCCCATCAAGTGCGCGCTCATTGCCGAGGGCGGGGAGCGCGATGCCGCCTTGTCGCGCCTGGTCGATGACCTCAACGCCGCGGGCGTCCGCATTAAGTTCGTTCCACGCGCGCAGCTCGATGCGCTGTCGAGCCATGGCGCTCACCAGGGCATTGCGCTCGAGGTTGGCAACTTCCCCTATGCCGATGTCGCCGACATCCTCGACCGCGCGGGCGACGGTCCGGCGCTCGTCATCGTGCTCGACCATGTGACCGACGATGGCAACTTTGGTGCGATCGTGCGCTCTGCCGAGGTCGTGGGCGCGGCAGGCGCCATCATTGCCAACAAGCGCGCCGCCGGTGTGACCGTCGGCAGCTATAAGACTTCTGCCGGCGCCGTCATGCATCTGCCTATCGCGCAGGTGCCCAACATCGCCCGTGCGCTCGACGATCTTAAGGCCGCTGGCTTTTGGGTGGGCGGTGCCTCCGAGCACGCCGAAGGCAGTTGCTGGGATGCTCCCTTCGAGGGCCGCGTGGCGCTCGTCATGGGCTCCGAGGGCGACGGCATCTCGCGCCTGGTGCTCGAGAAATGCGACTTTTTGACCAAGCTTCCCCAGCGCGGCATGACCGAGAGCCTCAATGTTGCCCAGGCGACCACGGCGCTGTGCTTTGAGTGGCTGCGCCGCAACGCTGGCGAGCTCATGGGGGAGGAGTAGCGCATGTCCAAAAAGAACCGTGCCAAGTCCAAGGCCAAGCGCTTTGGCGAGGGTTCGGCCAAGCCGATTGTTTCGGCCGCGACCTATGGCGTGGGCGGCAATGCGTTTGCGCAGGCCATCGCCGACCCGGTCTCGACGGTGCACTCCAACAAGCCCGAGCTGCTGGTGGTCGACGGCTACAACGTGATCCACTGCACGCCGCGCTACGAAAAGCTCGTGTACGACCATTCCGACGATCCGTATTCCAGCGACGTTCACGATATGGCGCGCACCGCCCTCATCAACGACGTCGCCGCCTTTGCCCAGGGCCGTTACGAGGCCGTGATCGTGTTCGACGGCGCGGGCAATATCTCCAGCGAGCGCCCCAACCTACCGGCCCGCGGCGTGCGCATTGAGTTTTCGCCGACGGGTGTTTCGGCCGATACCGTGGTGCAGAAGCTCTGCATCGAGGCACGTGAGGAAGGTCGCGCGTGCTCCGTGGTATCGAGCGACGGCACGATCCAGGCCGTCGTCATGGGCAAGGGCGTTACGCGCATCTCGAGCCGTATGCTGGTAGACGAGATTAAACAGATCGATAACGACGTTCACGAGGCAGAGGAAGCTCCGCAGATCAAGATGACTCTGGGCAGTCGCCTGAGCCCCGATGCCCTGGCCAAGCTCAAGGCCCTGCGCGGGAGGTAGGGGAGTTGGCGGGGCAATGCTGCTTCGCTAACTCCATACAGCGATGTCGATCATTCTTTCGAGGCGCCACGTTAGCGCCTCTTTTAGATATGGCAGCCTTGCCGTGAGCGCGTCGTTTCTGGAAAGAATCTCGATTGCCTCGTCAACGAAGCCTTCGAGTTTGTCGCCGTCAAACCAGCCCATGTCCTCGACGAGCAACATTTGTTTGGCGGGGCTTGAATGAAATTGTGCGCTGGTAAAACTGTGCTCTCCCGCCCTAAGCTCCTCTAGTGATATGTTGCACCAGAGCGATGAGCCCGAATCGAAGATGGGGGCAGGTCTGCAAGCTTGCGTGTTTACGTTTCGCACGAGGCCGAAGTTGCGCCAATGACGATCGTAGTTGGCAATGATGTCGTCACATACGATCATGCGGTCAAGGGCATCCTTGACGCCTGTCACCCCGAGCTCCTCGCAGTTTGCTACATATCGCTCGTAGTCGGTTAGCCGTTCATCTGCGTTTGCGTGCTGGTTTACATAGAACGCAGGGACATACTCTTCTTCATCAGTTAAGAAGACATCGCATGTGCTCAGGGCGGAAGTGCCCGTGCCCTCGAGCGAGTAAGGCACATAATCGCAGGCGTTTAGGATGCGACGGTGGAGCGCGGTCGCCACCAGCTCGTTATAAGGTTCCTGGTCCAAGTGCGCTCCTGCCTTATGCAGAATTCGACGTTCGCCCTCGCACGTCCAGTACTTTTGAAGATTGCCGTCCGAGGTGTTATCGGGCTTTGCGGCAGCCGCTTTTCCCTCTGGGGCGAAGGGTGCGATGCTGAGAGAGACGTCGTCAAAAGCATTATTGAAGAAATTGATATCTTCCCACGCGAGACCGGAGTCTTGGGGCCTAATCCAATACTGGTCGGATAAGGAGAGGCCAAGATTTCGCTGTACGAGTTCATCGGGAACATCGACTGCGGCTTCTGCAAGCAGGGAGGCTAGTCCAATGCGTGCGAGCGGGATACCGCGGCCGCGCCACCAGATGCGGAAGGAGGCGAGCGATACAGGTTTGCTGGGAGCAAAAACTCCAATAGGGGCGTGGGCACGATCGACGTCGGCGCCGATGTGGGTGAAGTCTTTCCGTGATCTGCTGTAGACCAGCTGGGCCACTTCGTGCGTGCGGTTCATGAGGGTGAACGCGATCTCGCTTTTACCGTGGCCGCGGCGGGGACGTCCCCCCGTTTTGGTCACGGAGCGGAGTCGCGTGTCGACGCTGTCTTTGTCGATGAGCCATACACCAGAAGCCTTGCGGGCGGTCAGCGCGCCGTTCTTAATGAGCTCCTGCACCCTGCGCGGGCTGATGCCGAGCAGCTCGGCTGCTTCCTTGGTAGTCAACATCGCGAAACCCTTCGCCAGAACGAATAGTTTTATATAGCCAATTGTAATTAAAACTATTCGTTCTGGCGAATGGTTTTAAGATTGAGGGCGCACTGACAGAAATGAACGGACCTGGTACCTGTTGTTGCTGGATTTTGCATATTTATATAACGCCGTGCGGCCTGTTGCGCCCCGTCCGCAATTCCATTATTCTTAACAGGCTTCGCGCGAAAGCGCCAAGTGTGCCAGTGTGGCGCAACGGTAGCGCAACTGATTTGTAATCAGTGGGTTGCAGGTTCGATTCCTGTCACTGGCTCCATGAGAGTTTTGGGCCCTGTTCCCTTGTGGGACAGGGCCCGTTTCTTTTTATGTCGATAAGCCAGCGGGTTTGGCGCCAACCAAGCTTCAGGTTTGTCTCGATCTGTAACACGGGTGGGCTGAAAACCCTCCTTATAGTTACAGATCGAGACAATGCCAAAGGACGGCCGATAACGTCTCGATCTGTAACACGAAGAGGCTGAAAACCGTTCTAGCTGTTACAGAGTGAGACGTGAGCCGGGGTCGCCGCGTAGTATCTCGATCTGTAACAGATAGGAGAGGAATGACCCTCTTACTGTTACAGATTGAGATGAAAACGGTGAGGCCCCTGGTCTACTTGATCGCACCGGGGAAGCTCCGATCTCGACCTATATATAGGTGCAAATAGGCTGTTATCGAAGCTCGATCCTGAAGGTGTACTCTACTACACCAAAGTGTTACCTTGGGAAACGTCACCTCTGTATCCAAAACCACCGTCCTTCACATCCAAACTCAACAAAACCGCAGGTCACAACTATATAGATACGCCCGGAACCGTGTATCTAGAGGTTTTCGTTGACAGCCCCCAAGGTTGCATCGTATTATCTACTTCGTTCGCGGGGGCGGCGGTCCAAAAGACCAAAGGACCTGCGAATACTTGAACGATTGGGAGTTTGCCCGAGTGGTTAATGGGGACGGGCTGTAAACCCGTTGGCTCTGCCTACATAGGTTCGAATCCTATAGCTCCCACCCGTCAAGTGCCTGTATAGCTCAGTCGGTAGAGCACTTCGTTGGTAACGAAGAGGTCACCAGTTCAAGTCTGGTTGCAGGCTCCATCCGGCGGTGTAGCTCAGTTGGTTAGAGCACACGGTTCATACCCGTGGCGTCACTGGTTCGAATCCAGTCACCGCTACCATAGGTAACACGGTGGCTTCTCAATAGTATGTTGAGAGGCCACTATGGTATAAAGGCAAAGTCCCGTCCGGGGACGACCTGTTAAGAGGAGGGCTTTATGGCCAAAGAGAAGTTTGAGCGCACTAAGCCGCATGTTAACATCGGCACCATTGGTCACGTCGACCACGGCAAGACCACGCTGACCGCTGCCATCACCAAGGTTCTCTCCGAGACCGAGGGCTGCAAGGCTGACTTCACTGCGTTCGAGAACATCGACAAGGCTCCCGAGGAGCGCGAGCGCGGCATTACGATTTCCGTCTCCCACGTTGAGTACGAGACCGCTGCCCGTCACTACGCTCACGTTGACTGCCCGGGCCACGCTGACTACGTCAAGAACATGATCTCCGGCGCTGCTCAGATGGACGGCGCTATCCTGGTCATCGCTGCTACCGACGGCCCCATGGCTCAGACCCGCGAGCACATCCTGCTCGCCCGTCAGGTCGGCGTTCCCTACATCGTCGTGTTCCTGAACAAGTGCGCCATGGTTGACGACGGCGCGCTGATCGACCTCGTCGAGATGGAGACCCGTGAGCTCCTCTCCGAGTACGATTTCCCCGGCGACGACATCCCCGTCATCCGTGGCTCCGCTCTGGGCGCTCTCGAGGGCGACGCCAAGTGGATGGACGCCATTCGCGAGCTCATGAAGGCCGTCGACGAGTACATCCCGACGCCTGCTCGTAACAACGACCTCCCGTTCCTGATGGCCGTTGAGGACGTTATGACCATCTCCGGCCGTGGTACCGTTGCTACTGGCCGTGTCGAGCGCGGTGAGCTCAAGCTCAACGAGCCCGTCGAGATCGTCGGCATCAAGGATACCCAGAACACCGTCGTTACCGGTATCGAGATGTTCCGTAAGTCCATGGACTTCTGCGAGGCTGGCGACAACGTCGGTCTGCTGCTCCGCGGCATCAAGCGTGAGGACATCGAGCGCGGCCAGGTTCTCTGCAAGCCCGGTTCGGTTACCCCGCACACCAAGTTCACCGGCGAGATCTACGTTCTGACCAAGGAGGAGGGCGGCCGTCACACCCCGTTCTTCGATGGTTATCGTCCTCAGTTCTACTTCCGTACCACCGACGTTACCGGTACGGTCAAGCTCCCCGAGGGCACCGAGATGGCTATGCCTGGTGACCACATCACCATCGAGGGCGACCTCATCCACCCGATCGCCATGGAGGAGGGCCTGCGCTTCGCTATCCGCGAGGGTGGCCACACCGTCGGTTCGGGCATCGTCTCCACGATCATTGAGTAAATTAGCTCTTTGATATAGCTGACTTAGAGAACCCGGCACATATATGGGTGCCGGGTTCTTTTCTGCAATGGATATTGAGCCGTTGCTGGTGTCGAGAGGATCGATAATGGTCCTGGATGCACCGTCGATTAGCTCTCGATGGCTTCATTGATGTGTTCCAAATATGAATGGATCCACCGAGAACCAATTGACTCGAGGTTTTCATTGACAGCACTTACGTGGAGCTGATAAAGTAACAACTCGTGCCCGTACGGGGCGGAAATGAAAGGTTCAGGATACATGCGTACTCTAGTTACTCTTGCGTGCACTGAGTGCAAGCGCCGCAACTATACGACCACCAAGAACAAGTCGACCATGCCTGATCGTATGGAGATCAAGAAGTATTGCCCCTGGTGCCGTCACCACACGCTGCACAAAGAGACTCGCTAGTCTCTAGTCACATACGCCAGTAGTTCAATTGGTAGAGCATCGGTCTCCAAAACCGAGTGTTGAGGGTTCGAGTCCTTCCTGGCGTGCCAGTCATTATTCCGTAAGCTCCCACTTGGGGGCTTACGGTTTACTCATGTATAAGCGCATTGCGCGGAGGTAACCCAAATGGCCAACAAGAAGAACAAGAAGAAGGCTCAGCAGCCGGCACCTGCCAACAAAGCTGCCGCCAACTCCAAGGTTGAGGCCAAGAAGGCCGTTGCCAAGAAGAACGAGAAGGCTGCGAAGTCCAAGAAGAACGAGAAGCCTGGTTTCTTCGCCCGCACCAAGAAGTATTTCGCTTCGGTCAAGTCCGAGATGAAGCGTGTCACGTGGCCCGATAAGAAGGAGCTCGTGAACTACTCGGTCGTCGTTTGCGCTTCTCTGATCGTCGTCGGCGTCGTCATCGCTCTGCTCGATGCTGGCTTTGGCGAGGCTCTTGCTCTGTTCTCTGGATTGAGGGGCTAAACCATGTCTAAGCGTTGGTACGTCGTTCACACTTACTCTGGCTACGAGCACCGTCTTAAGTCCGATCTCGAGCATCTAATCGAGACTATGGGCATGCA
>CAJMJM010000049.1 GCA_905213725.1 Collinsella aerofaciens | reverse complement strand
TGCCCCTCGATACGCAAGAACATGCCTGGACGGGCATCGTCGTAGCCGACGATAATCCTAGGAGCGGTCATCGATTTCACCGATCAGCTCATCGGCCTTATTCCTCACGGCAACAAGGTTAGCGCGCACTTTCGAAAGTTCGATTGCATTCAGTACGTCGAGCATCTCGGGAAGGATCTTATTAAGATCGGAGAGGCACTCGGCAGACTTCTTAGCCGGAGTATCCATAAGCTTGGAGCGGCGCACAACCTCTCGAGCCCTATCGCCCGCACGCGAGAAGCTATCGACCAGATCTCGGTCCGCGCGAAGCTCACTCACCTTTTCGCGAGTAAGGGGACCGGGCCCCATCTTCTCGAGCAACTCAGACATCGCCTGCTGCTCGGCGGCCTTAAAATCCGCCTCGGCAGGGGTGCCCGCCACGTTTCCAAAGTCTCTGACATAGCGAGTAATATCGCCCTCGGGCTGCACGACCATATTCGAGAACATCGCGCGCTTAACAAATTGCTGGTCGCGCTTGTTGCCATACTTCTTCAGGACACGGCCGAATTCGCCCAAGGGGCCGTCGACCTTAAGGGCGCGGGCGAGATGGTATTGCTCGGGAGCTTGGCAGAACTCGAGAAACTCCTCCATGAACTGGGCGCGGTCGACGAGCTTCTTGACCTCGGCTTCGGTCATGCCCGTCGCGGTTCCGTACTCGGCCGGAGTGATCAGGTGGTTCTTAACCACGTCGCGGTACACGCCGACAAGACGATCGACGGGATCATAGGCGACCTTTTCCTCCTCGCCAATTTGAATGGCGAGCTCCAGCAGCTTGATGCGCTTGGGGTCGCTGCCGGTGGCATCGTCGATGACGGCTGCCTCGAACCAGCCGGCCTCGTTGTTTTGGCGCGCAAGGCGACGAATGCACGTCAGGCGGCGGTTGCCGTCAATGACGCGGCCGTCGTTAAGCACGATGCCCGGCCTCAGCTGACCGCGGAGCGCAATGCTCTTCTCGGTCTTCTTAAGCGCCCCGGGGTTGCTCTCGACGATAAAGCCCTCGATGGCCCCGTTATACTCTTCGCGACCAAGCGCAAGCAGATCCGCATCCTGCGCGGCGTTGTACTCGCTTACCCACGTTGCGATGCGGTCGTTCTGGTCGTTGTAGAACAGCAGGTCGCACTTGATGCGGTAGATGTCGAAGTCGCGCGTCACGTTGTCGATGGAGTGCTTTTCTTTGCGTCCCGTCGGCAGAACGTTGCCGGTTGCGATTCCTTCCTCAAGCAAGCTCATTGCGTGCCTCCCTTTTCCATGCTTCCATGGATGAATAGTATGCGTCTCCAATGTCATCGTAGTAGACATCGGAATTATGAACGGTCGTCGTCAGGAGCGGCGCCGGACAGGCTATGCCAAAGTCGCTCGCAAGCAGACGCGGCAAATCGTCACGTTCGATTCCCTCATGGCGTGCAACAACCCACTCAATAAGGTCGGCGGCAGAGAAGCGTCCCTCGCCGCCGACAACAAACACTTTAATGCCAGCAAGCGTGCAGCTCCGAAATAGCCCAGCCACGTCGAGCAGCCCTTCGTAAAAGTCATCGGGCATATCCAACCCGTACAACGGGTGCACAGTCGCGCCACTCGCACGCAAGCTCGCTATGGTGAAGGGCTCTCCCTCGCGCGCATCAATACAAACCGTGGACGCATACGACTCAACGTCGGCCATACGCAGGCCCAACACGTCGTGCAGCCGCGTGAACGAAATGTAGCTGTCGTCTTCGTAGGCAAGCACGCGATGGTCCGAAAGCGCCTGGCGCAGCACGTAACGGAAGGCAGGATGTTGCCACACGGCATTCTCAAACCCGGTTTCGCCTTTCGCAAAGGACGGATGCGCCGCCAATAGCCGCGTGAAGTGGCCGTTCGGGGCGTCCCCTTCTTGGAAAAGCAGGCCATGGTCCTCGTGGTAGCCCGCGGCATCGATACCGCGATCGAGCGTCTCGGGCTGCTCGCCGGGAAACTCAAAAGCAAAACGTCGGCGAACAAGACCCACGTCACAAATCTGGTCGGCAAGCTCCCGAGCGAGGAAGTCCTCAAGGGTAAGCGCCTTGCATTCGACGTTGTCCCTCCCAGGCACCTCCGAGCAAGAGACCGGCACGTCCGCCGGGTGCTCAATAGACTTGACACCAAGCCACTCCGAGACGCTCACGTCCGCAGGCTCGGCGAACAGGTCGAGCCATATCGCGGCGACACCGGCGCTAAAGCCATATTCGCGCTCGTAGGCCTTCGCCAGAACGTTTTTGGGTTCGACCGCATGACGCTCGGCAAAGGCGCGCACCTGGCGACGGCGATCGACCACGCCGAATCCGACAGAAAGGTGGTCCCCCAGAGTGACGCCTTCGTCGGCATTCCAAAAGACTTGCTTCAGCTCGTCATAGAGCACGGCGGGCGTGGTGATCCCCGCGCGCCTCAGCTCATTGCGCGAGACGCGAAAGACTAGACGGGCGCACAGCTCGGTATCCTCACGCCGTGCCGCACTCACCGCCGCTCGCGCAGCCTCTGCACGCCCATCCTGTTGGCTGTCGACTACGTCCGCCACGCGCCTATGCCTCGCCCATCTTAGGCCCGAAGACGCGCTCGACGTAGGCGTCCAGCGTACCCTCCTTGGCAAGCTCCGCGGAGTCCGCGAGCTCGAAGTTCGAGACGCATCCCTGGCCCACCTCATCATGGAAGCCCAAGATGAAGTGCGTGGCGATCTCGTAGATGATCTTGGTGGGCGCGATGCCGAACACCTGGTGCTCCAGGATATGGTCCAAACGCTCGCGGTCATCCGGGAAGGCGGTCTTCATGCCCTTACTTCGGTACAGGCGCTTGATGATTTCGGTGATGTAGAGGCCCGACTTCATGTATAGGTCGGCGAAGGTATGGCTCGGGTCGTCGAAGCAGCCCGGGTTCTCCTTCTCGAAGAGGTCCACCATCTGAACCACGACGCGGCGCGGCGTGAAGATCTGATTGGTCTTCTGGGGTGGCACGTAGTCGAAGATATCCTCCGTCTGGGACCCGTCAAAGTAGTTGGCCAGGCGCTCGCGCAGCTTGATGAACTCGCTCACGGAGTCGTTGAACACGACCTCGTCGAAGAGGTGCCCGACGAAGCGCTTTACCTCGCCGGTCTCGCCATCGGTGTAGTCGCCGCCGTCGCGCAGGAAGCGGAACTCATCCACGGTGATGCTCGTGACGTCCTGGAAGACGTCGGCGGGGATCACCGTGTCGAAGTTCGCAAGCGTCGTGCCCTCCTCACCGTATGCCATGAGGAACGACGGGATGGTGCGCGAGAAGCCGCGCAGGTGGGCACGCACCTTGTCCTCGATGCCCTGCTTCTCTTCCTCCTTCTTCGTTGTCCCCACCTCGCGCACCACGGTCTCGCCGGCGCTCTGCACGAGCTCCTCGCGGGAGTCCTCGAGCTTCTGGTTGAGCGCCTGGAACGCCTCGGCCTTCTGCTCGTCATGCCGTTGGTTCACCTCGGCGCGCTCGGCCTCGCTTGTCGCCGCCTTGAGCTCGTCCTTGCGCGACTGCTCGATGCGGCGCGCCTGGATCTGGTAGTCGCCGACCTGGCGGTTGAGCTGGATGTCGGCGTCTGCCTGGATCTTGCGCTCGATCTGCTGTTGCTGGCGCGGTTTGAGCTCGCTGCCATAGCTCTCCTTGGCAGCCTGAACCAGAGGCGCGGTCACGCTCTGTTTGAAGGCCTCCTTGAGGTTGTCGAGCATTGCCCTGTCGTCGTCATCGGCTGCGTGTGCCTTCGCGATATCTTCGACCTGGCCCGAGAACTCAACGACGACATCGCCGTAGACCTTCGGCCCAAAGATGTCCGCCGCCTTGCCTACGACCTGCTCGTCGGGAATCTCCACCTCGCCCTCGTCGTTGATGGAGAGTTCATCGGCCGTTCCTTCGTCGATCTCGACCTTATTCTTCTCAACGTTCTGCGCCTTGCCCTGCTCGTAGGGATCGAAGCGCTGGATGATCTCCACGACCTCTGCCGGCGCGTGGAAGACACTCGCGATGTTCTGGAACAGGAAGTTGCTCATGAAGCCGCGCTTGACCACCTCGCGGGCGTGGATGCGCCTCGGCACGCTGAGCACCTGCTCGGCATCGAGCTCGACCATCTGGCCTTCATCGTCCTCGCCATAGACGGGGAAGAAGTTCAGCAGCTGGCGGATGTGGCGCTCGCGCGTCTCCACGTCGCCGCCGCCGCGCGCGGTCTCGCCGTACAGGTCGTTGGCGAACTGCTCGAAGATGGTGAGTGTGCGGGCGGGATCGAAGTCGAAGACGTAGGCGTTCTCCTTGCGCGCGTAGTTGCCGCCGCCCAGGTCGAACAGACACGGGTTCTGGCTGCGGAAGGCCGCCTGCATGTACAGTGCGGGGCTCGCCATGTTCGAGAGCATGAGCACGGCGGTCCACTCCGGCACGGTCACGCCCGTGGTGAGCTGGCCGACCGAAAGGGTGATGGTCCTGTCGTGGTCCTTGATCGCGCGGCGCACCTTGTCGAGCGACTTCTCGTTCTCGTCGTCGGCGTCGATCTTGCCGTCGCCAGCAGCGAGTACCACCTCGTCCTCCTTGAAGACGGGCTGCGCCTGTAGGTCCTTGGCGAGGGCGCGGGCGGAGGCGACGCGGTTGAGCATCCAGAACGTATGGCGCAGCTCGTCGCGCAGCCCGGGTGTCGAGAACGGGAACTTCTCCTGCGTGGTGAGCGCGTCGAGGAACTTGTCCACGTCGGCGTCATGCACGAAGCCGCCGTTCTGCTTGGTCGAGAAGAACTCGTTGAGGTCGAAGGCGAACTCGGTCTGCTCGCCATCGATCTCCATGCCGCCGCGGGCCTCCTGCTCGACGATGTCGCTCATCTGGTAGGTGAGCAGGTTGAGCTTGGGGAGGTTGGCGTAGGGGTTCGGCTGCTCGGAGTCAGCGGGCCAGTCGCGCTTGGCCTGCTGCTCGTCGGCATAGGTCCAGTTGTAGATGGCGTCGTCGGCGAACTTCTCGTTTGCAATGGCCTTGAAGGGCGTGCCGGAGAGGTGCAGCGTGAAGCGGCGCTTAATGTGGTCGAATGCCACGTCGGTCTTGAAGGTGTCCACGCCCTCGTGTGCCTCGTCGATGATGAGCACGTCCCAGGTGAGGTCGGCCACCTCGTCGAGCTTCTGGTATACGCCGCCGAAGCGGATGGAGCCCTTGAGGTCCTGAAGGCTCACGAACTCGATGAACCCCTTGGGGCCTTCCGGGTCGTTGCGGATGGCGCGCAGGTACTCCTCGCGGCTGAGGCAGTAGGGCTTGCCAGCCAGGGCGTCCACGCCGCTGGTGAAGCGGTAACCGCCCTCCAAGCCCACGAACTTCACGTAGTCGTCGTACCAGGAGTTGGCGATGGCGGGGCGGTTGGTGACGATGAGCACCTTCTGCGCGCCGATGCTGCGGCAGAGGTCGTACGCGGTGAGCGTCTTGCCGAAGCGCGGTTTGGCGTTCCACAGGAACTCGCCACCGCGCGCACCATCCTCACCCCAATGGGCACGAGCATAGGCGCCCGTTTGTTCAACAGCACGCTCTTGCTCGGCGCGCAGGGTATAGGATGCCGCCCCGGGTGTGTCCAGCACGCCATCGGTATCGCGGAAACGGTAGAACTGCTGGTGTGACTCATCGCCACTAATCTTGAACCATTCCTTTTTGGGCTCGCGCTCGATGCCCTGCTTTTCCAAATAGGCATGAAAGTCGGTGTCGCGGAAGGTGCCCGCGCGGTGCTCCCACGTGGCGTTGCCGCTCCACTCCAGATGCCACTGAACATCGGCGGTGTGCGTCTGCTGCTTGATGCGCTCGCGCACGTCTTGCTCGGTGTAGCCGATTTTGGTCCAACCGTTATGGCGAGCGATCTCGGGCGTGGTGTAGGCGTAGATCTGCGGCACCGCAGGAGCGGTGGTCTCGATGATCTGGGAGATGTCGATGCTCGCCATGTCTAGTCCATCTCCTTCACATGGGATTCGATGAACTGAATCTCCTCGTCATCGAGGCCGTGCTTTGCGTAGAGTTGGCAATCGATGTCGGCCACGGATTGCGACCAGTCAATGTCGGAGTTAGAGGTGAAGTCCTGGAGTGGGACGTAAGCCCATTTTTCGGGAGGATTATGTTGCGTAGCTTTTAGTACGCCGAGCATGCAGCGAGCAAATTTCGTCTTAACGTACTTGATTGCAGCTTCAGATTCATCCTCTGTGTCAAAACTTCCAATACTGATAAATGATTCCGTATGCCCCATTAAGGGCTGCCCTATTAAGGGAGTGGAGAGGGCTTCGCCCAAAGCGCCGCTCCCGTTTGCAGCCGGCACAATAACCTTCCACTTCTTTAAGTTGCAAGGCTGATTAACGTATTCTGATCTAATGTATTTGCTGATGCGTTGATTGCTTTGACGCCCTAGGATTTGAATATATTCAAATCCGTCATCCGGCCTTTTGTCAAAGAATATGTCAGGGAGCCTATCGAATATATTCGTTGACATATCGTAAGGGTGCCCTTGGCTTAATCTGCTGATGGCTTCAGGATGTTCTTCATGCATTTAGTCGGTAAGTCTGTAAGCCGTCCTCGTAATAACTATCTGCGAAAGCGAACTAAAATGCGCGTCATGCACCACTTTTTTAATATTGAATTTAATTCGTCATAGGCTGTAAAAATACCAATTGCGCCATAACTCTGTTCTTTGTTTCTTAAAGTGATGGCTACACCACCTTTAATGTCCACGTTGCTGAACATTTTAGAGCTGTCTGATTCGTAGGCCAGAACCTTGAAATGTGGATCATCGAGCATTTTGCGGTTCCATGCCTTGGGTGTTGCGCCGGCATTAAACAGGAAACGTGCGGGATGCACCAGCTCAACAATATTGCCAACATCATAGGCTCCCTCCATGAATGCTGGGTAAATTGGAGCCGCTGAGTTTTTGTTATCGCCTTGGACCTGCTCCTGATAGGGTGGGTTTCCAATCACGGCATAAAACTTCTTTTCCATGGGACACGCCTTGCCTTTCAACGCAATGAACTCAAAGGGTTCGTCACCAATCCAGTCGTATAGAACACATAGAGGGACTGGCTTAGTCAGCTCCTCTTCTTCTTGTTGCTCTTCTTTTTCAATAGCCTCTTCGACCTCAATCGGAGGAAGATCGAAAAGCGCAGGCTGAACGAAATCGTTTTCTAGCCGTTCGCTAATATCGGATTGCGGATCAGCCGGTGCAAACAAAGGAGAATGAACAGTAATGCCCATCTTTGCAGTGGGGACGGCGTCGTTAAAACCATCCATTTGCCAGAAGTTCCAAGAAACAATCTCGGCGGCTTCATCCATTTCGGCTTCAGTGGGGCTCGTTCCCCAACGATTCATATGGTGTTCGCAAAACGTCTCAAAAACGTTGACGCGCGCAATGAGAAGGTTGTCGCCCTGATACTCAAAGCCGTACGTCGCACGCAACGCGTCGAGGGCACGGCGTACCCATTCCTTGCATGTCTTGGTTTTCTCGGTCACGATGCGAAGCTTCCGGTCTAGGAAGCCTACACGCTCACCTACGGGCAGCTCGTCGCCCGTCACAGCGTCGTAGCGCGAGCACACGAACGGCGCCTCGCCGCACGTGATCTCGAGCCGTGGCGCCTCCACATAGGCATGCCAACCGCGCCCCTTTGATTTTGGAAATTCAATCGGACCATCAGTCGTCGTCCATGCATTGGCGCCATCGTCCGCAACGATCTCAGCGTTAAAAATATCGCGACGGCCGAACCATGCCTCATCCAGATCGTTGTTCATCTGGTTGCACAACCATGCCGGCGAGAAAACCTCAGCGCGACTTTTGGTTCGCAGCGACCGCTGCTCAGCAGCCTTCGCGATGCGAGGTTTGATGATATGAACGTTTGGTCCCGTAATCTTCTCGACGGTTATCTCGTCGTCGCCCGTGTAGCCGTCACCCAGAGCTTCGTACTCGTTATCCGCCCAGATGATATTACGTCCCGTCGTACGGTCGCATAGCAATGTCTCAAGGATAGATAGCGAGTAACGATGGGCGAAAGCTTCTATGAAACCCGAGCCCGGGAAACTGACCGCGGCGCATGTGGACACCTCAGCGGTTACGGTTTCCGAATCGGCTTCCGTCATGTCGTGACACGTCCTTTTCTGGGCAGGCCCTTCACCGGCATACCCCCCATAATAAAAAGAGGATTAACATCTAGATTGCATGCATTTTATCAAAGATGCCATTTCGAGCGTAGCTGGGTGGAGACTAACCCTGATAGGTTCCCTATGCCATGCACCACAAAGCTTGAGCCCGCGCGCAACGTCTAATGCACGCTGCCGCCGCAACTGTCGACGCGATTTCATCGTCCGCCAACGCTCTCAAGACGACAATTGGATTGCCAGCCAACAAGCCCATCAACAACAGCAAGGACTTCCAGGCATGCTGCGACCGCTACAGATAGGCCGCAACATCCCAAGCAGTGATAATCCCGAGAACCTTCTCACTGGGCTTACCGCTATGCGCGATAAACACCATGCCAATGCGGTCAGCACGGCGCATCGCCACCGTGAACATCTCTGCAACCTCTGCGAGCGTTATCGTACGTGGCACGAACCTAAACGATTCAGAGGCATGAGCGTCCACTGGGAGCAGCTCGGCAAGCGAAGAGAATGTCGTCTCGCTATCAATGCAGACAATCTCTTCACCGTATAGGTAGGAGAGCAGCGTGTTCTCGCTGAACACACCGCGAACGATGCCATCCTCCAGGATAGGTACGTGGGTGTAGCATTTTTCCGCCATCTCGCGCAGGACGGGTCTCACGCAGTCCTCCGCAGTTGCCGAAAACACATTCTGCATGGACACGGCGTGGTCGATTGCCTTGGGAGGATTCTCGACCGCCGCAAGCGTATTGCGCAGGAGCGTCAGCATCGAGTCGCTCGGCTCGACGGCGTAATCGCCATCGACACTCTCCTGGTGCGAGAGCAGGTTGCGAACTTCCGCGCAATATTTGAGAGCCCCGGCAACATTCTTGAATGCCCTGCCGGGGTTTCTGCCAAGCCAAGCTACAGGACCGTGTTTTTCCGGCACGTCATAATGCTCACGGATGCACCCCTCGAGCCTTCTATAGAGATCAAGGAACTCGCTCGCATTGTCACTTTTGCCCATACCGAAACCTCCTGCAAAAATAGCTTCGGGACGCATTCGCACAGCTAAACAGGCGCAATTATACGTGTGATATCAAGCGCCCTGCATTCGGTCTCGACAAGCGGCATCGAACGCAGGCTTACCGGCATGGGCACCCGCACTAAAACCAAAATGAGCCCCGGTGACTTGAATCAGCGGTCATCCAGGGTCATCAATATGCAATGTACTTATTCATCACTTGTTGCCGGCAAGCTGTTGAGCGGCTCGCTCTCGCCGGCGGCACCAAGGTGCTTCTGTATCTTCTCGATCCGCTTAAGGGTTGAAGTCAGATACCCAAGACCCTTCTTCAACTGCTTAAGCAACCTGCTATCCCTGCGGTCCCCCTTTCCGTTCTCCTTCTCGACATCCTCTTCAACACCAGCGATGCTACGCTGCACGGCCTCGGCCGCCTTCCGCACCAAAATGGCCCCTTCATGCGGACAGCGGTCAGTTGCCACATCAAGAAAAGCAAGGAGCCTCGAACATTCGACTAGCACGAATTGCGCGTAGTTCTCCCCCATCGATGCCGCCAAGGCAACGCCGCCAGAACCCAATAGACCAAGCGCGGCGCCGCCGCCCGTAATCAAAGCAGTGCCACCGGCCATGCCCATGCCGCCGGCGGCCAAGGCCCCACCGCCAGCTGCAGCAAGGCTCGCATTGACAAGCGCAGCCCCGTGAAGGCCGGCAAATGAGCCTCCGAAGATACCAACAGCAATATCCGGAGCGAGTACCGCGGCCGCCCCTCCTGCGCCTACGGCCGCCGCCACGACAATGACGCCGCCCACCAAGAACTTTGGCAATGTACCTGAAAGCTCGCGGAAGCGTGTCCCGCAACGTTTCTCGAGAGAACGTATGGCGTCCAAATCAACCGCGTCTTGTCTCCTGGGAAATTCGTGTTTAACCCAAGATCCACCCTCCTTCAAACCTTTGTATTCCTTCTTCTCTTCATCTCCCATCTGGGAATAGGGGCGAAACTCAACCAACTCCTGTGCAACAAGCAAGGCACGCACCTTACCGCCTCGCCGCCGCGAAATTGCCTCAAGGGCTCCGTACGCATCTTCCTCGCTCAAAAAGTAGCCGTCTGCATCAATGCCTAGGCCATCCGCGACCGAATCCTGCCACGCGCGGGCCCAGCTCCTCTTTTGCCCTTTGCGCACTTCGTTCTTCTCGTTCCCGCAGTCGTAGTTGATGGCGGCAAGCTTCAGCGAGAAGGCAATCCTCGTCGTTTCTCTATCTAGGCTATAAAAGTGAAATCCATCGAAGATATCCTGGCGGCGCCTGGCGCGCTCAGTCCAAGCCTCGGACATTTCCTCCGCCATATAGCCCCAGTCGGCATGGAGGGCAAACGCAAGGCGTCCAACTCCAACGTAGTTTATTCGCAAGAAGAGCTTCTGGGCGAACACGACCTTGTTCCCCTCGCATTCGATACCCGCCCTGACCGCCGCCGTCGCTAGATTCGCCAAAACGAACGAAGTGCTCGAAACCGTGACCATGCGAGTGAGAACCCTGCTGTTATAGGGCATGAAATGCGAAGCCTTGAGCTTGTGCAAGCCGGAAACCTTGCTCACTTCGCAACGTTCTAGCTCGGCCTTGAGCCTTGAAAGCATGTAGAGACAACGAACGATAACCTCGTTGGCCACGACTGCTGGCACCTGGCTTAAAGCCTGATCGAGAAGACCGACTTCCGTCCGAAGGTCGAAGCGAATGGGCTTACCGTCCTCGGTTTTGAACGCCGTTCCGTTAAACAGCTTTGAGATCCATTGCTGAATGCGAATATCCTCGCCCTTATAGGCAATCTGCACGTCTTGAAAAACTGGCAGGGAGGAGAGCTCCTTTAGCAGGGATAACACGACGCCGGGAATACCCGTCCCCTTACCGGGGTTTGAACTAGACCCCGCCATGTCGCTCATGAGATGCATCGCCCAGAACAGAGTGCCGAACGCGATCTTCTCTGGAACGTTCCTGCCTATAAGAGGGCAGTCGGGATCGAAGGCGGCGGCAGGCAGGTCAAAGGCAACAAACCGGCCGGCAGTATCGGTACCATAGCCTTTGCACGTGAATTGCGAGAGGATCGAACACGCAAGGCCAACCAAGCTCGGGTGGTGCGAGAAGTCCCGCAGATGATGTTGGAGCCCGCCGCCAAACTCGGCAGTCAGCTTGTCCGCGGCAAGAGGAAACCCTTTCTCTAGAAAGCGAATAGCGTCTTCTAGAGTTGCATCCGCCTTTGTCATACCCGCAGACTTGGCAATCGTAAGAACGAATTTGCCAACCTTCTCGTCGCCCCACTCTTTGGCACCCTCTAGGTTGAAGTCTTTCTGCCACAGGATATTCAACGCGCCCGTGAGGAGCCCGCTAACGGCTGCAAGTTCATAGTCGAGCTTCGTAGCCTTTTCAGCCCGAGGGTCAAAATCAAAGAGGACCTCCTCCCCATCGGGAGCGTCCTTAAAACCAACCAGCACGGCGCTACCGTTCAGCGGCACAGATGCAACTTTGGGCAGTTGAGGCATGGCGTAAACTATCTCGCCGCCACTAAAAACAAGTTCGTCTGCCATACCGGCTTCCTCCTGCAAACGCGTAAAACTAGATTGCTCCACGCCGCCAAATCCCTCTCGTAGAACTACTCGATAATCTCGATGATGCAGTTGCTCAGAACCTCGTCGGAACTGTTCGCCTCTGGCAGCCTGTACGCCTCATTGTGAACAATAACGCGCACAGCGTCACGGGTCTATGCCTGCCCATCCAGCGAATCATGTTAGCAAGCCGTTCTTCGACAATGGATGCCATCTCGGTGTCCATACTCTTGACCTGCCTGGTCTCGGCGGGCGTCAGCGTGTCCTTGAATAGCATCTCAAGCACAGCCCTCTGATGCTGATTCTGGAATCCTTCCCGCAACCATTCCTTCTGCTTGCGCCCAATGGGCACCCGCCTACCTCCCCTCCGCCTTCAGCTTCAGCAGCAGGTCGCCCAGCTCGGGGCACTTCTTGGAAAGGCGCATCTGAGCTCGCTCGCCCATCCCCCACCGCTGGCGGATCTCCTGGGCGCGCGGACTCACGCGATAGTCCCCGTCCATCACCTGCTTGAGCAACTTGGCGGTCACGCGCGCATCGGCTAGGGCGCTGTGGGCGTGGCCCGTCGACTCGTCGAACTCGATGCCAAACCACGTCGCCGCGTCACTCAAAGAGACGCGCCCATGGCTGCCCACGTCCATGATCGAGGTGTAAAACGCCTGCAGGTCGGCCCAGTCCGTAGGAAATGCGGCAAGGTCGATGTGCTTTGCCTGGCACTCGGTCAAAAGCTGTCGCCGGTCCGCCCCACTCCAGCAAACCACCTGGGCGGAGTAGCGACCGATCCAATCGCTGAGCCTTTTGATCACCACATAGAGCGGATCGGCTATCGCGGTATCCACGGCCGATATCCCTGTGAGCTCGCGGGCGGGATACGCAACGCCTTCGGTAAATTCCGTCTGCACAAACTGCGAGAACTCGCCCATAACGTTGCCGTGGTAATCGAGCTTGACGGCGCCGACCGCGATAATCTCGTTGCGCAGCCCACGGCGTTGGC
>CAJMJM010000048.1 GCA_905213725.1 Collinsella aerofaciens | reverse complement strand
GCCGAGGATCTGCTGCGCTTGTAAGCGCGGCCCGGCAACTACTACTATTTTCATCCCGGTGCGCATGTGGGACAGGGGGCAGACGTCGGCATTCAGATGATTGTCGACACGCTGTGCCAGGTGATGTTTGAGGGACAGCAGACGACGGTATTGCTTGAGACCATGGCAGGCAAGGGCACCGAGGTGGGCCGTAGCTTTGAAGAACTGGCGTGCATTATCGAGGGCGTTGCCGCCAAGTGCCCAGAGCTGTCCGATAAGCTGGGCGTTTGTTTGGACACCTGCCATGTGAGCGATGCCGGCTACGACATCATCCATGATCTGGACGACGTACTCGACGAGTTCGACCGCGTGGTGGGTATCGATCGCTTGCATGCCGTACACATCAACGATTCGAAGAACCCTTGTGGCGCCCATAAAGATCGTCACGAGTGCATCGGCAAAGGATACCTTGGCAGCGAGGAATTTGGTGGCGGTATGCAGGTTATGCAGAATATTGTATCGAATGGCCGTTTGCGTTCGCTGCCGTTTATTTTGGAGACTCCGAACGAACTTGCAGGTTATGCAGCTGAAATTAGACTATTAAGGTCATTGCAGCAGTAATAACTGTTACAAAGTGGAGTGTTCCATTCACGTTATGGGTTTGTTTCAATCAGTTTTCTCATTGCAGATTCGTAATTCCGGGTGCATAATAGCCAACAGTTTTTGCAGACCTCTGAATCAAACGAGGTCACCGGAAGGAGACTGATTATGAAGCTTAAGAAGCTTGGCGCATTTGCCGCCACAGGCGCCATGGCGCTCGCCCTCGCACTGACGGGCTGCGGCTCGTCCAACGCCACCTCTGGTTCTGATGCCGGTGCCAGCAGCGCTGACGACGCTAAGGGCGTGAAGGGCGTCGTCTCCAAGGAGTACGCGCTCGTCAAGGACGGTACACTGACCGTCGGCACCTCTGCCGAGTACGCTCCGTTTGAGTACAAGGATGACAACGGCGATTATCAGGGCTTTGACCTTGAGCTCATCAAGGCTATCGGCGACAAGCTGGGCCTGGATGTCGAGTATGTCAACAATGACTTTGACACGCTGGTTCCGGGCGTCGCTTCGGGCGCCAAGTATGACGTTTCCATCGCGGCTATCACCGACACGCCCGAGCGTGAGAAGGAAGTCACTTTCTCTGATTCCTATTACATGGACGATCAGGCTATCGTGACCAAGGTCGATAACACCGACATCACGGCCGACAACTACAGCGAGAAGCTCAACAACGCTGACGCTACCATCATCGTCCAGTCTGGCTCGACCGCCGAGGCCTTTGCCCAGGAGAACTTCCCCAAGGCCAAGATTGTCCCCTACAAGGACGCTACCGAGTGCTTCAGCGCCCTGCAGTCCGATAAGGGCGACGCCGTAGTCACCAACCGCTCCGTTGCCAGCCAGCTGACCGCCGAGCAGTTCAACACCTGCCAGACCATCAAGCAGATCAGCACCGGCGAGGAGTACGCCATCGCCATCAACCAGGGCAACACCAAGCTCAAGGACGACATCAACCAGGCCATCAAGGACCTGACTGATGACGGTACCGTTGACGCCCTCATGGCTAAGTACAACATCAAGTAAAATAGCTACTTGATTGCGCGCGGGCCCTTTCCGTTTTGGCGGAGAGGGCCTTTGCGCTTCTTGAATGGGCGGCATCCCGCCCCGTTATGTCGGCAACTTAAACGTTAGGAGCCACCTTGTCTCGATTGAACCAAGGAGCTACGGGCCAGAGCTATCCACTGCCCTCGATGCTCCAAAAGCTGGCCTGCGCCCTGGCTGTGGCGCTCGCCTTGGTATGCGCGGGGGCCTGCGTGCCCTCGACTGCCCAGGCGCTTGAGACCGCAAAGATCACCGCCCGACCCAACACCGGTTCGGGTAGCGACGTGGTCGGTGGCACCGAGACGCGCATCACTTGGGAAGTTCAGGCCGATGCCGACGAGGAGCTGAGCGGTCTTTCTTTGACGTTTGTCGACGGCACGACGTTTGGTACCGATGACACGCGATTGACGATGCTCTCGGGCGAGGACCTCATGGATCGTACGCCCATGAAGCCCACGTGCAAGGCTGACGGCCAGACGCTCAAGATTGACTTTGGCGAGACGGCGCCTGCCGGCGGTTTTTTCCGTGTCGAGGTTTACGGTGTGACGTTTCCCGTCGAGGGCGGCGATGAGGCCTTTAGCGGCACCTATACGCTCGCCGACGGTTCGACCAAGAAGATTTCCAAGATTCCTCCCGTCGAGATTAAGGGCGTGACGGCATTCGATAACTTCCTGGCCGACCTTAAGGAACAGCCGTGGGTCGAGGCCTGGAACTCCAATATGTTTCTGCGCCTGTTCTTAAACCCGGTCATTTTGGTCCAAAGCCTGCCGATCGTCTTTAAGGGCTTCCTCATGTCGCTCTCGATCGTGCTCGTGGCATTTCCGTTGGCTATTCCCTTTGGCTTTGCGCTGTCGCTCATGCGCATTTCCAAGTCGCGCATCCTTCGTTGTCTTGCCGGCATCTATGTGAATATCATCCGCGGCACGCCGGCGTTCTTGCAGATTTACATTGCGTTCTTTGGCTTGCCGCTGGCCGGTGTCAAAGTGGACGACTATGTGCTGGGCGTTATCGTCATGGCCATGAACTCGTCTGCGTACCTGTGCGAGATCTTCCGTGCCGGTATTCAGTCGATCCCCAAGGGCCAAAACGAGGCTGCTCGCTCCCTGGGCATGAATGCCTTCCAGACGCTGCTCTACGTTATGATTCCGCAGACGTTCCGCAATGTCCTGCCTACGCTGACCAGCGAGTTTATCCTGCTTTACAAGGATACGTCGCTGCTCGCCGCCGTTGGCGTGGTCGAGATCGTCATGAACGCCCGCACCATCGTGGCCACGACGGGCTCCATCACGCCGTATGTGGTTGCCGCCCTGTTCTATCTGGTCATTACCCTGCCGCTTGCTCGCTTGGTGAGCGGTCTTGAGGCGAAGCTGCTGGGTACGGCCGAGACCAAGAAGAAGCGTCCCGCCAAGAGCGCCGGACAGGTTGTCGCGACGCCCGCCGATCATATCGCCGGTCTGTAAGGAGGTCCTGTCATGAGTGAAACGAATTCCAACGAGGTCGTTGTCAGCATCAAGAACCTCCAAAAGGCTTTTGGCGATAACGTGGTTCTGCGCGATATCGATCTGGATGTGCACAAGGGTGAGGTCGTTGTCGTTCTGGGGCCCTCGGGCTCGGGCAAATCGACGATGCTTCGTTGCATTAACCGTCTCGAGGAGCCCACGAGTGGTTCGATTGTTGTCGAGGGCGTGGATGTGTGCGCCAAGGGCGTTGACCTCAATAAAGTGCGTACGCACTTGGGCATGGTCTTTCAGCAGTTCAATCTGTTCCCGCACCTGTCAGTCAAAAAGAACGTCATGCTTGCGCAACAAAAGGTGCTCAAGCGCAGTAAGGAAGAGGCCGAGAAGATTGCCGTCGAGGAGTTGACCAAGGTCGGCCTTGCCGAGCGTATCGACTTTATGCCGAGCCAGCTCTCGGGCGGCCAGCAGCAGCGCGTGGCCATCGCCCGCGCCCTGTCGATGAACCCGCACGTGATGCTCTTTGACGAGGCCACGTCGGCGCTCGACCCCGAGCTTGTCCGCGACGTCCTTGGCGTTATGCGCGATCTGGCACGTGACGGCATGACCATGATCGTTGTGACGCACGAGATGGGCTTCGCCCGCGACGTCGCCGACCGCGTCGTCTTTATGGACGGCGGCGTTATCGTGGAGGATGGCACGCCGAGCGAGGTCTTCGACCATCCTAAAAGCGAGCGCACCAAGGCGTTCTTGGGCAATATTTCGTAGCCGCTTTATATGACTGACATAGCAGAAAACGGGAGCCGGATGTGATCCGGCTCCCGTTTTTGTTGGGACGCGAATGTGTTTTGGTGCAGAGCGCGTTACGGGCGGAGCTCATTGCCACTAGGCGAGCTCGGCTCCAAGGGCGCGGCAGGCCGCCTCGCCCTCATCGTCGGGGGCGTCGTAGCAAATGACGGAATCGACGACGTTGACACCTGCCTCATCGGCGTCCGCCTTCCAGTTTTCCATCCATTCGCCTTCGGCCCACGAATAAGACCCAAAGAGGACGACCTTCTTGTCGCCGAGGGTTTCCTTGACTTCGTCCCACATCGGCTGGAACTCATCGTACTCGAGCTCCTCGGAGCCCATGGCGGGGCAGCCGAAGGCGAAGGCATCGTAGTCGGCGGCCTTGTCTGCGGAGAAGTCGGCGCAGGGGATGACTTCGGGCTCGGCGCCCGCGGACGTGGTGCCTTCGGCGACAAAGTTTGCCATGGCCTCGGTGTTGCCCGTGCCGCTCCAGTAGACGACTGCAATCTTGCTCATGTGTTGTCCTTTCGGTTGTGCGGCGTGCGGCCGCGGTTTGTACGTTCTATCGGGTCGCCTGGGCAAGTTGCGCCAAGCTGCAGCCCTGTTGATAGATGTAGGTAAGGTATTGCGTGCATGCGCGATAGGAATCGAAGGTCGTGAGCGCCTGCTCAACGTTTGTGTATACCTTCCATGCGCCAAAGACCTTATAGTTTTCGCCGTGCTGGACGATGAACTCGTGGACGTCGTCGTAGGGATATCCAAGGAAGTAGCCTATTTCGTGCGGAAACTCGCAGGTGCAGCCTTTGCTGCAGCTAGCTTGCTGGGGTAGTGCGCATCGAGTCTGGCTGCAGGCGCATTCCGCGACGTTATTGCTTGCGAGCGTGATGCGCGATGCCAAATGCACAAGGCATGTCGAAAGGTCTCTCGTGTCGTAGCCTTCCGAGGCGAGCGCCGTTTGGGCGCGAGGATCTGCGAAAGAGGTGGGGAGGCTTTGGGCTCGGTACACGTACACGAGCGCTCCGCAGGGCCGCCAGACCAATTCACTCTGGTGGTTGCCGAGCGGGTCAAGCTCGCGGTTGCACTGGGCGATAACGTTGAGCAGGCGTGCTCGGCGTTCTGCGATGGCTTCGGTTGCGGTCGAGCTGTCCCCGTGGGCGTAGGTGCCTGGATAGGTAAAGAGCGATGCCGGCTTGATGCCCGCGAGCGTGGGAGAGCAGTTGCGCACGACCGCTGCCTGAAACGTGGGGATGTCTATGGTTCGGGTCACGGCGCTCCTTACGGATCTAAACTGTTAGCCTAGGAAAACTTATACACGAAAGTAAGCCATGGTCAACAAAAAAGTTTGAATAGGGAAACTAATCGACCGAACCGACATGATTTTGGGTTAAGATGGGAACACCCCATGGGGGTATCTAGATAGGGCTACTTGAAAGGGGAGCGCATGAGTGACTTGCTCAACCCTGCGAATCTCATCGTGCTGGCCGTCATTGCCGTCGGCATGTTTTTTGGACTGCGTCGTATTGTCGCTTCGACACACGGGAAGAGTTGTTGCAGCGATGGTACGAGCGGCAAGAAGGCCAAAAAGGTTGTTGTGGCGGATACCGATGCGTCACACTATCCCTATACCGATGAGCTGCTCATCGGCGGCATGAGTTGCGACGGCTGCGCTCAGAGCGTGGCCAATGCCCTCAATGCGCTGGATGGTGTGTGGGCTACGGTAACGTACGCGGACCGCACAGCGCGCGTGCGCTCCAAGCGGCCGATTGATCGCGGTGTCCTTGAGTCGGCCGTGAGAGATGCGGGTTACTACGTCATGACGCTGTAGGCCTTGCCTTGGATGCGCATCCTTGTCTAGGCTCGTCCGCGTAGCTCAATGTCTTGGATATCGTCGAAGTCGATGGCGATATCCCTGAGTTTGAGCAGCTTGAACGCGGGAAGCACTTCGTCGAGAATGCCGGTGCGGCTACGATAGCCGTACGTATCGTAATAGGTGACGCGCACCAAGTCGCCACGTTTGAGGCCCTCGAGCTTTTTTGAAAGCTCGAGGGCTTTTTCTTCCGTGAGTTCGCATTTTGGTTCGACGGTGATTTCCTGCTTGCGTACGAGTTCGTAGTATCCCGTGAGGGCGGCAAAGGGCATAAACTGTGCGGCGCGGTTGGCGCGCACGGCACCGTTGGCAGTGAGCTTGGGGTCGGCGGCGCGGCGTCTGCCCTCGGGGTCCGCCAGGCGCTCGAAGGCGGTCGGCGGGCGCACGGGCTGTTGTTTGGGTTTAGGCACGGTGTCCTCCAACTTGGTCGTTGCGTTCGCGTGCGGTGGCGCCGGCGGTAAAACTCAATCCTTTGACCAGGGCGTTCTTGCCGTACTTGCCTTTCACGGCCAGGACGGCGCGCGCCAGGTCGCGCTCGCGCTCATCGGCCTCGATATCGCTGAACAGATCGATGGTGGCAAATTCCTCGGGCATGAGGTTGCCAAATCCCAGGTTGATGCGCTTGACCGGTCGTTTGGGATCGACAGTCTGCGCCCAGAGCTCATCGAAATAGCCCATGATCTTCTTAAACGAATTGGTACGCTCGGGCAGCTTTCGCGAGGCGTTAGAGTGCGCAAAGAGTGCGGCATAGCCACCGCGCGGTTTGCCGCCATGCTCTCCCACAAAGATGCCATCGATTGCCTGCGCTTCGCGCACCAGGCGACGCCGTTCGTCATCGCGCTGGACGGGCTTGGGCGCACGGGGCGCGAGCTCGGGGCCGGCGGTTGCGGTGGGTTCGATACTCGATGTGCTCGAGCGCAGGTGCCCGCATCCGTCCACATACTGCGCTGTACCGCTGGCGTCGAGGCGGCGTATGTCGGCGCGTTCGCTCGCGTAGCCCACAAAGAGCGAGATGCTGTCGCAGACCACGTGCTTATCGACCAAGTCTAAAACGGCGTTGTCGACCATCTCGCGCAAGACGGTATAGGCCTGTTCGTAGGCATAACCCTTCGAGAGCACCTGTCCTGTGGTGGTCGAAGTTGCCTGCGGGCGATAGGCTTGGATATCGGCGATGGTTGTCGGCTCGCGTCCGAAGGCGTGATCGATAAGATATTCGGCATTGACGCCGAGCTCGTCGTAGAGCAGGTTTTCGTCAAGGGCGGCGACGCCCATCAGGTCGTAGACGCCATACTTTTCGAGTCGGGCTGCCACGCCGGGGCCGATGCCCCAGATGTCGGCGATGGGGCGATGGGGCCAGATCTCCTTGCGAAAGGTCTCGTCGTCGAGTATGCCGATGCGGCTGGGTACGTGCTTGGCGGTAATGTCGAGCGCTACCTTGGCCTGGAATAGGTTGGGGCCGATGCCGACCGTCGCCGTGATGCCGGTGCGCGCGAGGACCTCGTCGCGCAGCGTGCAGGCGAACCCTTCCGCATCGGTGTGATAGAGGTCCAGATAGGGCGTCACGTCGATAAAGCACTCATCGATGGAGTAGACGTGCACGTCCTGGGGGCTGACGTATTCCAGATAGATACCGTAGATTTTCGCCGACACCTCCATGTAATGCTGCATGCGCGGTACGGCCGTGATGTAGTCGATGCCATCGGGAATTTCGAACAGACGGCAGCGATTGTGTATCCCGAGGTCCTTCATGGCCTGTGTGATGGCGAGGCAGATGGTCGTGCGTCCGCGTGATTCGTCGGCAACGACCAGGTTGGTGGTGAGTGGATCGAGCCCGCGGTCCACGCACTCGACGCTGGCATAAAACGTCTTGAGGTCGATGCAGATGTAGGTGTGCTGCTCGTGCGCCACGCGTCCTCCCATCAAACACATGTTCTTATCGAATACCTGTTCGATAATACCCGCTCGACCAGACACCGTCAAAACCTGTCCCTTTTTGGCGGGTATGGTCGTGCGGCTGCATCGGGTTTTTAACGCAGCCCTAAAGAGCGCGAAACAGCTCGGAAAAGCTCGCTTCGTAGCATGAGCCTAACGATCGATACCGCCTATACGCACGGAAGGGTTGTGGAAACGATGGTCAATTATGGGTTTGGTATGCCGACGCGCCTTGTTGCGGATGGAGACGTGGCTCGCTGGTGCGGACGATTGGTCGCTCACTACGGTGGCACCAAGGCGCTGGTCGTGTTGGGCGGTGACAAACATACGCACGATGAGCTCGTCTCGGCGGCGCTCGGCTCGCTTGATCGAGCTCTGCTCGAACGCGTGCTTTTTCGCTGCGGCTTGGTCGGGGGCGACGGGGGAGACGATTTGGTCGATGAGGCCGTAGCCCTGGCGACCGACGAAGGCGTGGACTTTGTCCTGGCGATTGGCGATGCCGATACTGCCGGCTTTGCGCGCGAGCTCGCGCGTCGCATGGCGGCGCTCGATGCCGGCGAAGACGGCTTTGTGCCTTATGGATGCATTGTCTCGGAGGGCAAGGTGCCTGCTGTCGTGGGCACCGGCGAGGTTCCCGTTTTTGCCATTATCGCGCCCGAACTGCTGGAGGGCATCGGGTCTCCTTTGCGTGAGTTGCTCGGTAGCGTCTGCGCTGCGGCCTAATATCTGCCAGGAAGGGACAGGTTAATTTTGGTAGGTAAAGCGTTTGACCTGCCAAAATTAACCTGTCCCTTTTTGGTCGGTCGCCGTTTGGGGGCGGATTGGCAACGCTCGCTGATTACGGTCTTGACCTGCGCTAGAATAGGGGCATCTGATTATCCGGGCGCATGGAGGTGTGCGCCCGTATGCTGAGGAGGACTTTATGGCAACTGTTGCCGCACCTATCGACGCTACGTCGACCGCCGCTTGGAAGGCGCTCGAGGCCCATCAGGAGAAGCTCGAGGCCGAGGGCATCGACCTCAAGGCCTGGTTCGCTGCCGATCCCGAGCGTGTGAACAAGCTGAGCTTTGACGCTGGTGACCTGCACTTTGACCTGTCCAAGAACCTGGTGACCGATGAGACCGTCAAGCTGCTGTGCGATCTTGCCCGCGAGGTGAAGCTCGAGGAGCGCCGCGACGCCATGTTCTCCGGCGAGCACATCAACACCACCGAGGACCGCGCTGTTCTGCACACCGCGCTTCGCCGTCCGGCAAGCGAGAAGGGCCAGCTCATCGTTGACGGCCAGGATGTCGTCGCCGACGTGTACGAGGTCCTCGACCGCATGTATGCCTTCGCCGCGCGCGTGCGCTCCGGTGAGTGGAAGGGCGTAAGCGGTAAGAAGATCGAGCACCTGGTGTCCATCGGCATCGGTGGCTCCGATCTGGGCCCGGTCATGGCCTACGAGGCCCTGCGTCCCTACGCCGACGCCGGTATCGACTGCCGCTACATCTCCAACATCGACCCCAACGATCAGGCCGAGAAGCTCAAGGGTTTGGATCCCGAGACCACGCTCGTGATCATCGTCTCCAAGACCTTCACCACGCTCGAGACCCTCACCAACGCCCGCGAAGTCAAGACCTGGATGCTCGAGCAGCTCAAGGCTCAGGGCGCCATCGACGGCTCCGATGAGCAGAACGCCGAGGCCGTGGCAAAGCACTTCGTCGCCGTTTCCACCGCACTCGAGAAGGTCGAGGCCTTCGGCATCGACCCCGCCAACGCCTTCGGCTTCTGGAACTGGGTCGGCGGCCGCTACTCCGTCGACTCCGCCGTGGGCCTGTCGCTGATCGTCGTGCTCGGCCCCGAGCGCTTCCAGCAGTTCCTCGAGGGCTTCCATGCCATCGACGAGTACTTCTGCAACACCCCGCTCGAGAACAACGCCGTCGCGCTGATGGGCCTGCTCAACGTCTGGTACGTCAACTTCTTCGGTTCCAAGAGCCACGCCGTGCTTCCGTACTGCCAGTATCTGCACCGTTTCCCGGCCTACCTGCAGCAGCTCACCATGGAGTCCAACGGCAAGCATGTCCGCTGGGACGGCAGCGCTGTGACCTCCGACACCGGTGAGATCTTCTGGGGCGAGCCCGGCACCAACGGCCAGCATGCCTTCTACCAGCTGCTGCACCAGGGCACTGTGGTGGTCCCGGCCGATTTCATCGCCTTTGCCAATACCGCCAACCCTGCGACCGATAGCGGCCAGGACGTGCATGAGCTGTTCCTGGGCAACTTCCTGGCCCAGACCAAGGCGCTCGCCTTTGGCAAGACGGCCGACGAGGTCCGTGCCGAGGGCACGCCCGAGCAGATCGTCCCGGCCCGTTGCTTTGAGGGCAACCGCCCGACGACCTCGATCTTCGGCGACACGCTGACCCCGTTCGCGCTCGGCGAGCTCATCGCCCTGTACGAGCACATCACGTTTGTCGAGGGCACGGTCTGGGGCATCGACTCCTACGACCAGTGGGGCGTTGAGCTGGGCAAGCAGCTTGCCAAGCAGATCACCCCTGCCTTCCACGATGATGCCGCCAAGGCCGAGCAGGACGCTTCGACCCAGGCGCTCATCGAGTTCTATCGCGCGCACCGCAAGTAGTCGCTGCTGTTAACGCATCGTGCCTTATAGCCAGGGGCCCGTATCCCATCGGATGCGGGCCCCTTTGCTTTGCCGTGGCCCCGGGGCGCACGGCCTTTAAGGATCTTCGCCGGAGCGTCGCGTGCTGCGAGGGCCCTGCGTCTAGAGCTCGGCCTCCGCATGGCCTCGCTGCGCCTCGGGCAGCTCCCCGTAGAGCGGATGGTCTTCGAGCCTAAAGCGCTCGACCTGTTCGGGAGTGTGGCCGCGCACAAAGAGCCACGAGCGATCGATCGGCGTCGCCATGAGCGTGCTGGGCAGCGCGTTGGCGCGGTCGGAAAACACCCGGGCACTCTCGGGATCCTGGAACGCCAGCACCAGATGCGTGTCGCAGTTGCCCATGATAGAGCGTGCGCGTGCCTCGCCATAGAGCGCATCGAGCTGGTTGGTCGACTGCAGCAGCAGCGTTGCCCAGATGTTGCGGCTTCGGATAATCGAGAGCACGTTGTCGATCTGGGGGATCTGCAGATTTGCGAAGTCATCGAGCATAAAGCGCACGGGCACGGGCAGGCTGCCGTCGGGCTGCCTATCGGCCTCACGAATGAGGCCCATAAACGCCTGCGAAATAAAGAGGCCGGTCAGCGGATCGAGATTGCGGTCAATATCGCTCACGGTTACAAACAGGGCGCAGGGGGTGTGTCCCATGGAAGCGAAGTCCACCTGATGGCACTCACGATAGAGCTGTGCCGCACCGTCGAATCCCAGACACATGACCTTTTCGGCAAGGATGCCGACGATGCTCGCGTGCATGCGCTCGGCATTTTGCGTAATGGCGTAGCGCCGCCATAGCGAGAGGGCATAGCTTTGGGGGTCGGTCGTGATCAGGTCGTCAAACAATCGACCCGTGGCACCGTCCTGCAGGTGCTCGATCAGCTTGATGACCGAGCTGATCGTCTGCTCGTCGGCGGGCAGCTGTTCGGTGACGTAGGCGATAAGACACGACAGCAGGTTTGCCGCCGCATGATCCCAAAAAGGCTGGTTGTTGTCCTCGATGGGGCAGATGGCCTTTGCCACCGAGAGGATGTCCTGCTGGTTGGGCCTGCCGTCCGCCTTGCGGCGAATGTGCCTCAGGGGGTTGTAGCCGCAGCGCTCGATGCCGGGCGCAAGGGCCGGGACGGTGTTGAGGTCGGCGAAGTTGAGACATTGCACGCGGTAACCGTGGGCTGCCAGCACGGGTCCCACTTCGCGACAGAGCGTGCCTTTGGTGTCGAGCACGATGTAGCTTGCGTTCATTTGCAGCAGGTTGGGCTTGAGGACGTTTCGGGTCTTGCCGGCTCCCGAGGGGCCGATCACAAGTGCGTTGTTGTTGAGTCCCGTTTGGCGGGTGTCGCAGGAAAGCGTTCGATCCTTGGCGAGGATGGTGGACGATGCGGACTTAGATGCGGCGAGGCGGCTGGCGAGGTTAGACATGGGCGACCTCCTTGGTGGTCGAGAGGATTTCGTGGGCAAAGCCGAGCTCGACGGCGCGCTCGGCCGAAAGGTAGGTGTCTTTTGCAGTGAGGGACTGGATGCGCTTGGGCGTGAGGCCGCTGCGGTCCGAGAGGATTTGCGTGAGGGTCTTGCGGGTCTGCATGAGACGCCGGCTGGTTTCTTGCAGCGCAAGTGCCGAGCCGCCTGCCCCCTGGGGGATCAGCGGGTCGTGAATCATGAGCTCTGCATGGGGCGCCATACGGCGATCGTCGCCGCCCATAAAGATCACGGCGCCCATGGACGCGGCGAATTCCAGGCAGACGGTGCGGATGGGGCACGATGCGAGGCGCATGGCGTCATAGATCGCAAGACCCGATCGCACGCTTCCGCCGGCGCTGGCGACAAATATGGTGATGGGGCGGCTGGGGTCGGTGGCATCGAGCAGGCGGATCTGCTGGCATAGGTCGTGGGCCATCGGGGTTTCGATGTTTCCCATGACGGAGAGCTCGCGACGGGCGAGCATCTCATCGTAAATGCTGGTGAGCGTGATACCTCGGGCGGATTCACGCATGGTGAGGGGGCTGATGATGGGGGAATGATTGGTGTCCATGAGGACTCCTTTCTGTTGGTTGTGTTGTGGAATAGGATTGTTGCCTGCGGAGGGGCTGGCGAGCTACAGGGTTCGTCCGAGCCTGAGATCGAGCTCGGTTGTGGGGCAGGCTGCCTGTTCGTGCGGCTCGCAAGCGCCAAGGGCTCCAAAGCGATAGAGCGTTGCGGCGGGCGTGGTGTAGGCGAGCCGCAGCTGATGCTCGACAGGGGCACATCCGTCATTTTTGTAATGAGCCGCGTAGTACTGCGCGATGCTGGCGTTCATCTCGCTGCCATTGCGATGGCGCTCAAACTGGCGTCTGCAGGTCTCGATGATCTTTGCTACCGACTTGGGTGCCGTCGCGGGAACAAGGGCGAGATAGCCCTCAAATAGCTCGTTGATGCTCAGGAGGCACAGCAGGTCGATCAGCGTCCTTATGGCTGCTCCCTCGGCAGAAAAGTGCGCGGTCATGCGGTTATATCGGTTGCGGGCGACGATGGCCGCATGGGGGCTTGGAGTTTTCTGCCCCGTGGTCCCGGGCTTTTGCCGCGCCTGTGTATTGAGCTCGACGTTGCAGCGCTTGAGGCCGTCCAACGGAAGGAACAGTGCGGTGCGCAGGGTGTTCCGCTTGCTTTCGAGTTCATGACGCTCGTCGGGTTCCCATTCGAGCTTGAGTTTCGTGTCGAGTGCCGTAAGCATATGGGCTAGGCAGCCTACGGTAAGAACGTACGAAACGTTGTCGCGTTTTGGGG
>CAJMJM010000047.1 GCA_905213725.1 Collinsella aerofaciens | reverse complement strand
ACGTCCCAGCAACTATTCGCCGCGGGGATGGGCTTGAGCCACGGCCCGCTTAAGCCGATCGGGCGTGAGATGCGTGTAGATCTGCGTCGTGGACAGACTCGCATGACCCAGCAGCTCTTGAACCGAGCGCAGGTCCGCACCGCCCTCAAGCAAGTCGGTCGCAAAAGTATGGCGCATCGCATGCGGGGCGATGTCGGCCGGAATGCCGGCGAGCGTCGCCAGCGTATGGAACCGCCGCCGGAGCATGGCGGCGCTCATGCGATTGCCACGCGCCGATATAAGCAGCGGATGCGGCCCGGTAGCGGGGTCACGACGCTTTGCCTGAGCGAGCAATTCCGGCCTCCCCTCCTCAATATAGAGACGCGTCGCCTCGAGCGCACGACGATACAGAGGGACGATACGTTCTTTGCTCCCCTTGCCCCAAAGGCGCAGCGTGCGTTCGGACCAAGCGATGGACTCCACATTGAGTGCTGCGAGCTCAGAGATACGAGCACCCGAGGCATAGAGCACCTCGAGCATCGCCGCATCGCGCAGTCCCGCGGGCGGCGAGGTATCAGGCGTCTTGAGCAGCGCCTCGACCTGCTGGGTCGTAAGGACGCCCGGCAGGTCGCGCGGCAGCTTGGGCGATGCGATTGCCGAGACCGCATCACCCTCGACAATCCCCTCGGCAGTCATCCACCGATAGAGCGAGCGAATGGCAGACAGATGCGCCGCAAGCGTTCGGGGAGCCACCTGTTCACGCGAAAGCTCGGCAAGATAGCGACGAATGGTGCGCACGTCGGCAGCGAAAGCATCGATATCCTCGCGCTCGCACCAGGAAGCAAAGCGCTCCAGCCTCGAGCCATAGGCCGTCACCGTGTTGGGAGAAAGTCCCTCGACACGTGCGATATAGGCGATAAACGAGTCGACGGCATCGTACAGGTCAAAGGCTATGACCGGTCGCCTCCAAACAGATCGGGGCGAGTGGCCAGATAGGCATCAAGGGCCTCAAGCGCACGGTCCGCATAGGCCTGGTAGCGGTCGCGCTTGCTGCGACGCTTACCGTCCTCGAGCGGCGGCACCAGGCCAAAGTTGACATGCATGGGCTGGTAGCCCACGGTGGCAGGATCGGTCGCATAGCCCACGAGCGCGCCCAGGGCGCCCACGCGGGGCAACTCGACGCCCGCGGCATCGATAGCCTCGGCATAGGTGTTGAGCGCCGCGAGCAGACCGGTCGCCACGGCTTCCATGTATCCCTCGGTGCCGGTGATCTGACCGGCCAGGCGCACGCCGGTACCGGGCACGGCAAAGGTGCCATCGAGGACGTGCGGGGCGTCGACAAAGGTATTACGGTGCATGACACCGTAGCGGAAGAACTCAGCGTTCTCCAGGCCCGGCACCATATGGAAGACGCGCTTCTGCTCGCCAAAGGTCAGGTTGGTCTGGAAGCCCACCAGATTATAAGCGGTCTTCTCCTTGTTCTCGGCACGCAGCTGAATCGCCGCCCAGGGGCGACGTCCGGTACGCGGGTCGGTGAGGCCGACGGGCTTCATGGCGCCAAAGCGAATGGCGTCCTTGCCGGTGCGTGCAACCTCCTCGGCAGGCTGGCAGGCCTGGAACAGATCGCCGCCCTCAAAATCCTTGAGCACCACGCGGTCGGCCGTGGTAAGCGCCTCGATAAAGGCCTCGTACTCCTCCTTGTTGAGCGGAGCGTTGAGATAGTCGCCACTCCCCTGCTCCTCGTAGCGCGACTGCGAGAACAGCACGTCCATATCGAGCGTGGAGGCATCGACGATCGGCGCCGCGGCATCGAAGAACGCAAGGGCGTCGCCACCGACGAGCTTCATGACCTCTTCGCTCAGCGCCGGCGAGCACAAGGGGCCGGCGGCAATGACCACGTGACCCTCGGGAATCTGCGTGACCTCGCCGTGAATGATCTCGATATTGGGACGGGCGGCAACCTCGGCCTCGACAAGCTCGGAAAACTTGACGCGGTCGACCGCCAAGGCACCACCGGCGGGAACAGCGGCGCGATGGGCGCAATCGAGCAGGACTGAACCCATGCGCTGGAGCTCGGCTTTTAGTAGGCCAGCAGCGGAATCTGGACGGGTCGACTTAAACGAATTGGAGCAGACGAGCTCTGCCAGGTGATCAGTATGGTGAGCCGGGGAGCTCACCTGGGGGCGCATCTCGCACAGCTTTACGGCAAACCCGCGGTCTGCCAGCTGGATCGCGCATTCCGAACCCGCCAGACCGCCACCGATAACCGTCACCTGATCGAACTGCATCTGCAAACACCTTTCTAATTGACACGTTTTCCATTGTGACCGAAGGGCGTCTGGGCGTGAAGGGCAAACTTGGAGGGCGCATACCTTCCATCCATCATACGCTCGATAAGGCCCTCGAGTTCAAGCGAACCCAAGAGTTTGAGTACGCCGACGGCATCGAGCGAGACGAGCGCCGCGATGTCGTCGACCTTGAGCGGAGAGGCGATGAGCGCATGCATCACGGTCTGCTGTGTTGGATCCAGGTCGGCAATGCCGGGAGCATCAGGGCGCGAGTAGCGCAGGGTGCCGTAGATACGTGAGATAGCCATCTCGATAGATTCCTCGTCGATGATGCAGCAGGCACCGTTCGCAATGAGGTAATTCGTGCCACGCGACTCGGGCGATAGGATCGACCCCGGCACGGCAAGAAGTTCGCGCCCCAAATCCATAGCAGCCTCGGCTGTGGAAAACGTCCCAGAAGGCATACCCGCCTCGGATACAAAGAGGGCTTGCGACAGGGCCGCGATTACGCGATTGCGGCGCGGAAAGGCGAACTTGCGCGGACCCATGCCCCACGGAGAGATCGACACGACCGCGCCACCCGTATCAAGCGTGCGCGTAATCAGCCCCGCGCTCGAACGCGGGTAGACCACGTCGGCGCCCGTCCCCAGCACCACAACGTGTTTGCCGCCGGCGTTGACCGCAGCCCAACCCGAGGCCTGGTCACAACCGACCGCACCGCCCGAAACTACCGTCACTCCCGCCTCAACCGCCACCTTCGCCGCAAGCTCTGCCACGGCAAGACCATACGGCGAGGCCTTTCGCGCACCGATGATGGAGAGCGCGGGCGTCGAAAGCGCCTCGGGGTTGCCGCGCACATAGAGCGTCTGAGGTACATCAGAAAGCTCCAAAACGGTCTCGGGATACAACGCGTCACCTGGATGCAGCTCGAAGGTCCCCTCAGCCATCATTGGTCCCTCCTTCCCTGGTACATCGCCGCCTCGAGCACGTGGTCCTGCGTCACCTGCTCGCTCTCGGCGACATCTGCGATCGTGCGCGCAATGCGAACAAGGCGCACGATGCCACGCCCTGTGAGATGCGTGCGCTTCGACAGGCCGAGCACACACTTCTCCGCCGCATCATCGAGCTCAAAGGTCGAAACGACGCCGTCAATGGACCGTGTCTCGTCATCCTCGGCCTCGGCATCCGCATCGTCCATGCGGGATTCGCGCCAAGCGCGAAAGGCGCGACCGCGCACAACGTAGTCACGTAACTCGGCCGACGACATGCCCTCCGCACCCTCGATAATCACTTGAGGGTCGGGACGGGTCACATCGATCATCATGTCGATACGGTCGGCCAAAGGACCGCGCAGTTTAGACCGATAGCGCTCGACCATCGCCGCCGAGCAGCGACACGGCACCTCGCGATCGCCCAAAAAGCCGCAGGGGCAGGGATTGCTCGCAGCCAGCAGCTGAAAGCGCGACGGGAAGGTAAAAGCCCCGTCGACGCGTACGATCCTCACGTAGCCGCGCTCGATGGGCTGACGCAGCGTCTGCAGCACGCCAGTGGGAAACTCGGCAAGTTCGTCCAAAAAGAGCACGCCGCCATGAGCAAGGCTGATCTCACCCGGGTGCACCGGGCGCCCGCCGCCGATAAGGCCTGCGGTCGAAATACTGTGGTGGGGACTGCGGAAGGGGCGGTGCCCCGCCAACAAGCCATCAATGTTCTCACCCAAAACCGAATGGATGCACAGTGCCTCCTGCTGATCCTCAACGGAAAGCTCGGGCAGGATGCCGGTCATACGGCGTGCGAGCATCGTCTTGCCCGATCCCGGAGACCCGATCATGAGCAAGCCGAGTTCTCCTGCCGCCGCAAGCGCCATGCCGCGTTTAGCGACTTCCTGCCCCAGCACGTCGGCATAGTCGAGCTCAGGCTCAAAGGTCGCCTCGACGCCCTCGGAATCCAAGTAGTGCCGCGCGGCATCGCCCATACCATGAGCAAGCTGAGACAAATGATCGATGAATCCGCAATCCACGCCCGCGAGTGGCACATGCTGGTCTGACCTGCCGGCGATAAAGGACAGCCCCAAATCACGCGCCAATAACTGAAACGCCACCTCGCCCTTGACAGGAAGCACCGTACCGTCCAAGCCAAGCTCACCAGCGATAAGACAACGATCGAGGTTGTCGCGGGGAATCTGCCCATCGGCCGCCAATACCGCGATGGCGATGGGCAGATCAAAGCCGCTACCGGTCTTGCGGATATCGCCGGGCGCCAGATTGACCGTAATGCCCGAGCGCGGGATCTCGAACCCGGCGGAGCGCATCGCGCAGCGAATACGACCGCGCGACTCCATCACCTCCATACTCGGTATGCCGAGCATCTGGATGCCCGGAACGCCGCCGGCAAGCGAGACCTCGACCGTGACGGGAATCGCCTCGACGCCGCGGATGCAGGCCGCGTGAACGGCAAACGTCTCGAACGCCATCACGACACCTGCCAATCGAACGCGTTGTACTGGTGCTCGATCTCGGCGATATGCCCGCCGCGAATGGTAACGCCCACGGCATCGAAGCGAATCGCCTTGAGCGGATAATGCTCCATGAGATAGCAACTTGCGATGCGGCGGTAGCGACGTTGCTTTTGGGCGTCCACGGCCTCCTCGGGAAAGACCCGCGTGCTGCAATCCAGCGCAACGCGTCTGGTCTTGACCTCGGCCATCACCACGACATCGTCGAGCTCATCGAGCAGCACCAGGTCGGCCTCGCCCTCGGTGCAACGATAACCCTGCTCCAGCAAGGTGTAGCCGCGCTCGTTAAAGTAGTCGATGGTGATCAGCTCGCCCAGCATGCCCAGCTCGCGAGGACTGAGTCCCTTGATAAACTCGGGCGTCATCGCCCCGCAGTCGAGCTTGCCGTTTTCCCAACACTCCTTGAGCTGCTGCGTCTTACTCTTTTTGCTTGCGGCACTCATGGGGTCTCCTTTCCCGCACACTGCATTGCCCCGATGATGAGAGCACCTTTCATGCGGGTAAGTACCGGAAGCAAACCAAAAGCTGACCAAATGCCGTCAAAAAACGGGCCGTACGCAGCAATGGTGTTGCATACGGCCCGCTACCAGCAGGTTTATAAAACCCCAGAGGTCCCTGTCTCCACAATTGACCTAGAAAAGGCGCTCAGTCTGCAGAAAGTTTCCGCAAAAGCTCACGCGGTGCAGCGGACAAAGTCCATGTTTGCGAATGGCCTCGATGTGCTCGGGGCTCGCATAGCCCTTCGACTCGGCCAGATGGTACTCGGGGTACTCGGCGTCGTACTCGACCATCATCTCGTCACGCGTGACCTTGGCCATGATGGACGCCGCGGCGATACAGGCGATCTTGGCATCGCCCTTCACCACGTCGCGCTCGTTGGGAACGGCGCCCAAGGGGTTGCCATCCATGAGGACGCAGTCGGGTTCAAGTCCCGTATCGGCCACGGCGCCCGCGACGGCAACGCGGATGGCGCGGGCCATACCCATCTCATCGATATCCTTAGGCGCGATATGGCAAAAACCAATCGCCGTCGCCACCTCGGCAATCTTCACAGAGAGCAGCTCGCGGCGCGCCGGCGTGAGCTTTTTGGAATCGTTGATGCCCCAGACGCGCGGCTCCATGGGAAGGCACACGGCACACACGGTTAAGGGACCCGCTACCGAGCCACGGCCCACCTCGTCGACACCAACGACCACCCCATCGCCGCCAAGCTCATGCATAAGCTCGTACATGCCATTGACGCGCTCGCGCTCGGCAACCTCTTTGGAATGGCGTTTGAGGGCGCGTTCACAAGCCTTGATCACCTGCTGGCGCGGGTCCTCGCGATAATGCTCCACGAGGGCGGGGATCTCCTCAAACGTTGCGCTCGCCAGCTCTCCGGCAACCTGCGATGCCGAAACCGAGCTCGTCATATTGGCCATACCAGGCCCTCCTTGCATGCAAAAAAGATAAAAAGAAGGGCCACCAGAAGGTGACACATGCGTCCAAACCAGTGGACAGACGCTGCGATCTTCTTAGCGCTTCTCGGGGATGCGAGCAGCCTTGCCCACCTTGTCGCGGAGGTAGTACAGCTTGGCGCGACGGACGCGACCATGACGAACGACCTCGAGCTTGGCGATCTTGGGGCTGTGAAGCGGGAAGGTACGCTCAACACCGACACCGAAGGACATCTTGCGGACGGTGAAGGTCTCGCGGGCACCGGCGCCGGCCATGCGGATGACGTCGCCCTGGAAGACCTGGATGCGCTCGCGGTCGCCTTCCTTAATGCGGTAGTGAACCTTGACGTTGTCGGCGACGCGAACCTGAGGAATGTCCTCGCGGATCTGCTGACGCTCGATTGCGCGGATGTAATCCATGTGCAATTCCTTACTCTTCTAGAGGTGCCGTACCACTCTGGCCGGCACGTAGTTGAACAAACGTATTCGAGTATACACGCGCGGGTTTCTGCTGCAAGAACAATTTTATACGCAGACAAAAAGACAAAACCCGCACATGATAACCGTCCGCCTCACGAATGAGACGGACGGCATGAAGGGGGGGGCTACGTTAGGCGTCTGAACCCAAAACGTTAGGCGGAGCGCTTCGCCTCGAGCTTGGCCTGGGCGGCAGCCAGGCGAGCGAGGGGCACGCGGTAGGGCGAGCAGGACACGTAGTCCACGTCGGCCACATTAAACTGACCCTTGATGGACTTGGGGTCGCCGCCGTGCTCGCCGCACACGCCAAAGTGCATGTCGGGGTTGGTGGCGCGGCCCTTCTCGACGGCCATGCGCACGAGCTCCAGCACCGCCGTGTCAATGGTCTCGAAGGGGTTGTCCTTCAAGATCTTCTTGTGCATGTACAGCGGGATGAACTTAGCCTCGGCATCGTCACGAGAGAAGCCGAAGGTGGTCTGGGTGAGGTCGTTGGTGCCAAAGCAGAAGAAGTCGGCATGATGCGCGATCTCGTCAGCGACCATGCAGGCGCGTGGCAGCTCGAGCATCGTGCCCACGGGAATATTGAGCTCGACGCCCTCCTCGGCAGAAACCTCGGCGATTACCCGCTCGATGACCTCGCGGGTCTGGACATGCTCCGCCGTGATGGAGACGAGCGGAACCATGATCTCGGGTCGCGGGTCGACGCCCTCCTTGATAAGGCGGGCAGCAGCCGTGGCGACGGCGCGAACCTGCATGAGTGGCAGATCGCTAAAGACGACGGACAGGCGAACGCCGCGCAGGCCGAGCATGGGGTTCGACTCGACCATGCCGTCGATACGACGCAGGCGGTCGCGCAGGGCTGCAAGCTCTTCCTCGCTGGCGCCGGCGGCTTCCTTCTTGGTGATGGCGACCTCGAGCTCGCGAGGATTATCCAGGAACTCATGAAGCGGCGGATCGAGCAGGCGGACGACCACATCGCGACCGGACATGGTCTTGAACATCGCCAGGAAGTCCTCGGTCTGAACCTTGAGCAGGTCGGCCAGGGCCTGCTGCTTCACGGCCTCATCGTCAGACAGGATAAAGCTCTGGATGATGTTCTTACGGTCACCCAGGAACATGTGCTCGGTGCGGCATAGGCCGATGGCCTCGGCACCAAACTCGAGTGCGAGCGCGGCGTCCTCGGGGTTGTCGGCGTTGACGCGCACGTGGTTGGCGTGACCGTCGGTCTCGTCCAGACGGATCTCGTCGGCCCAGGACAGGATGGTGTCCAGATCGCCGGTGAGCTCGGCCGAAACCAGATCAACGGCGCCGTCGACGACGATACCCTGGGTGCCGTCGATGGAGATGACATCACCCTCGCGCAGCACGCGGTCGCTGCCCTCGATGCGCACGACCTTCTCGGCGGCATCGATGTGGAAGCGCTCGACGCCGCAGACGCAAGGCGTACCCATGCCGCGGGCGATAACGGCGGCATGACTCGTCTTGCCACCGTGGCTGGTCAGGATGCCCTCGGCGGCAACCATACCCTTCAGGTCGTCGGGGTTGGTCTCCCAACGAACCAGGATGACCTTGTGGCCCTCGTTGGCGCGCGCGACGGCGTCATCACTCGAGAACACAACCTCACCCACGGCGGCACCGGGGCTGGCGTAAAGACCGCTGGCCAGCGCCTCGTACTTCTTGGAAGCGTCAAACAGCGGGTGCAGGAGCTGGTCGAGTTGCGCGGGATCGATACGGTTCACAGCCTCCTCGCGGGTGATCAGGCCCTCCTCGACCATTTCGATGGCGATGCGCAGAGCGGCGGTTGCGGTACGTTTGCCCACGCGGGTCTGGAGCATCCAGAGCTTGCCCTGCTCGATGGTGAACTCGATATCGCACATGTCGCGATAGTGATCCTCGAGCGTCAGGAACACGTGCTCGAGCTCCTCACCTGCGGACTCGAGGCCCGGGGTGGTCTTGAGGTCGGCGATGGGCTCGGTGTTGCGGATGCCGGCGACGACATCCTCGCCCTGGGCGTTGACCAGAAAGTCGCCGTAGAACTCCTTAGTGCCGTCGGCCGGGTTGCGCGTAAAGGCGACGCCGGTCGCGGAGGTCTCACCCTTGTTGCCAAAGGCCATGGCCTGAACGTTGACGGCAGTACCGAGCTCGTCGGAGATGCCGTGCTGTTTGCGGTAGATGCAGGCGCGCTCGTTCATCCAGCTGCCAAAGACGGCCTGGATGGCAAGACGCAGCTGAAGCTCAGGGTCGTGCGGGAAGACGGGCTTGCCATCGACAACCTCGAGCTCGGGGTACAGGGCGGCCTCGACGTTCTCGGAGAAGATCCCCTTGAAGGTCTCAACGAGCTCCTGCAGATCCTCGGCCGAAAGCTCGGAGTCGACGCGGACGCCAGCGACCAGGCGTGCCTGGGTCAGCGCGTTCTCGAACAGGTCGGCGTCAACGCCCATAACGACGTTGGAGAACATCTGGATAAAGCGGCGATAGCTATCCCAGGCAAAACGCGGATTTTGCGTCTGGGCGATGAGGCCCTGAACGGAGTCGTCGTTGAGGCCCAGGTTGAGGACCGTGTCCATCATACCGGGCATGGAGAACGGAGCGCCCGAGCGAACCGACACGAGCAGCGGATCGGAGGCGTCGCCGAGCTTTTTGCCGCAGCGGGCCTCGAGGTCTACCTCGGCGGCAACGATCTCATCGAGTGCGCCTTCGGGCCAGACGTTGCCGGCACCGGGGTACTCGACACAGGTCAGGCAGGTAATGGAACAGCCCCCCGGTACCGGCAGGCCGATACGGCTCATCTCGGCAAGGTTAGCGCACTTGCCGCCAAGCACGAAGTTCATGGACTTGTCGCCCTCGGTGACACAGGTGCCCTGGGCGTCGGTTCCAAAACGGTAAACCCTCTTGCAATCGCTCACGATACTTCCCCTTCCATGCGCTCTCGCGCACGACCGTGGTAACGAATCGACCCGCCGGATGCGAGCCGTGAGGGTACTATACGGCGGGCATTGAGCGGGCTTGCGCAGAGGACGCGGGGGTTGGTAAACGTGGTAAATATGGCGGTAAACGGTAGGTAAAGGTGGTTACCTTATGAAGATACCACTACAGGAAAAAAACAGGTCAGATGCAATGTTTTTGCTAAATCGCTTTACCATAAGTAGCTACTTTTGTTGAGTTCGACGGGCGGCTCGGCGGGCACGGGCTTCTTGGATTTCCTCCAAGTGGCTAATGATCTCGGCAGCGCTTTCCTCGATGGCCTTGCCGTCGGTACGCACCACAAAGCAGCCCAGGCGCTTCATGAGGGCACGGGCTTCCTCAAGCTCGCTGCGCACGCTCTCGGGCTCGGCATAGGAGCCGGCAACGGCACGAGCGTAGTCATCGCCCAAGCGGCTATCACGAATTTCGGAAATCACATCGACGGTCGAAATCAGGCCGAACAGGCGCATCGGGTCGACCTCGTAAATCGACTTGGGCGGCTCCATGCCATGCGCCAGTGGGACATTGGCGACCTTGTAGCCCTGATAGGCCAAATACATCGACAGCGGCGTCTTGGACGTACGCGATACGCCCAGCAGCACGATATCGGCACCCGACAGATCGTCGCAGCCGCGCCCGTCATCGTGCTCAACGAAATACTCCATGGCCTCGATACGATGGAAATAGCGGTCATCGGTCTTGTGAATCACGCCCGCAACGCCCTTGGGCGGCACACCGATGAGCGACGACAGCACGGCGAGCGTCGGGCCGATCAGGTCGACCGAACGGATATGCAGCATGCCCAGGTAATCGAGCACACGGGCGCGAAGCGCCGGATCGACAATGGTGTGGAACACGGCAATATCGCGATGATCGGTATCGACGCGCGGACCCACAAACGACTTGACCTGCTCCACCGAGTTCACCTTGGGCAGGCGCAAGAGACGAAAAGCCCCTTCATCAAATTGCCCGGACGCCGCAAGCACCACCTCACAAGCGGTATCACCGAGCGAGTCGGAGATAACGATAACGGTGGGACGAGCGGTGACCGGGCAATCCATGCGGGGCTCCTTTTGCGCTTATGCGCAGGCTGGCTTACTTTTTGCGAGCAAGCTCACCGATGTTTGCGATGCCGGAGAAAACGGCCTCGAAGCGGTTGAGCAGCTTAAGGCGATTATCGCGAAGCTGCTCGTCCTTATCCATGACCATGACCTCGTCGAAGAAGCGGTCGATGGGGGCGCGCAGGGCGGCAAGGGCGGCAAATGCGGCCGGGTAATCCTCGGCAGCAAGGGCGGCGGCGACAGCGGTCTGAGCAGCCTCGGAGGCATCGGCAAGCGCGAGCTCGACCTCGCCCATCAGGGCGCGGTCGTACTCCGCGCCCAGCTCGGGCTTGGAGATGTGCGCGGCGCGGGCATAGGCGGTCGCCAGGTTATCGAACGTCTCAGCGTCGTTCTTGCGGGCCTCGTCGAGGGCGGCGCAGCGGGCGAAGAAGACGGACGGGGCGATGATGTGCACCGCGGAGACGGCGGCAACGGTATCGGCCGGGATCTTTTCGTCGCGGGCCATGCTCACCAGACGGCCGTGGAAGAAGTCGCGAACCTGCTGAGCGACCTCGGCGGCGTCGAACTCGATACCCTGCTCGCTATAAAGCTCAAGGGCAAAGTCGATAAGCGACGTGGGATCGATCGGCAGACGGTCGCGCAGGATGTTGATGATGCCGATAGCGGCACGACGCAGCGCGTAGGGATCGGAGGAGCCGGTCGGGGGCTCGCCAATGGCAAAGATACCGGCGATGGTATCGAGCTTGTCGGCGCAGGCCACGATGCAGCCAGCGGTGCCCTCGGGCAGCTCGTCACCGGCAAAGCGGGGACGATAATGATCGCGAATGGCGTGGGCGACCTCATCGTTCTCCCCCATCGCGGTGGCGTAGTAACCGCCCATCACGCCCTGCTGGCTCGTGAACTCGACGACGGCGTTGGATACCAAGTCGGCCTTGCACAGGTGCGCGGCGCGAGCGGCATCGGATGCCAGGTGAGCACCCAGGTGTGCCTCACGGGCAATAGCGAGCGCGAGCTGCTCGATGCGCTCGGACTTGGCGAGCACGCTACCGAGCTTCTCCTGGAAGGCGACCTTGGCCAGACGCTCGCGGAACTCGTCGAGGGAGATCTTCAGGTCCTCCTCGTAGAAGAACTTGGCATCGTCCAGACGGGCACGCACAACGCGCTCGTTGCCGTCGATCACGCGCTCGGCGTTCTCGGGCTTGCTGTTGGAGACGACCACGAACTCACGCGTGAGCTTGCCCTCGCCGTCATAGATCGGGAAGTAGCGCTGGTTGGTGAGCATGGACTCGCAGATGATCTCGTGCGGGACCTTGAGGAACTCCTCATCGAAGGTCCCGACGAGCACCGTCGGCCACTCGCAGAGGTTGATGACCTCCTCAAAGACCTTCTTGGGCGTATCGACATGGCAGCCGGGACGGGCAGCCTCGACCTCGGCGATACCGGCAAGGATGGCCTCGCGACGGCGCTCGGCAGAAAGCACGCCGGCGTCCTCGAGCACCTGCTCGTAGACGGCGGGGCTGGCGACCACATGGTCACCGGGGCCAAGCACGCGATGACCACGCGTGGAGTTGCCACTCGTCACGTCGGCAAACGACACGGGCACAACGTCCTCGCCCAGAAGGCAGCAGATCCAGCGGACCGGACGAACAAAGGTCGCATGCTCGTGACCCCAGCGCTGAGAGCGGTAGTTGGGCCACTGCAGGCCAGCGATAGTCTTCTCGCACAGGGCCGTCAGGATCGGGGTGGCCGGGGCGGAAGGGATGTTCTTCTCGGCAAAGACGTACTCACGGCCGTCGGTGTCCTCGCGACGCACCAGATCCTCGGCAGCCACACCGCACTTGCGGGCGAAGCCCTGGGCGGCCTTGGTGGCGATACCATCGGCATCGAAGGCGATGTTGGCCGCGGGGCCGCGCTTGACCTCGTGAACCTCGTCGGTCGCGGTGGCGACGTCGGCAACGAGCGCAGCCAGGCGGCGCGGGCTCGAGATCACACGGACCTCGCCGTGGGCCAGACCGGCCTCGTCGAGACCCTTGGCGATCATGGTGCCAAGCTGCTTGACGGCATTGTTCAGCGGTGCGGAGGGCATTTCTTCCGTACCGATCTCAAACAGGAAATCCTTAGCGTCTGCCATGGCTTACGCCACCTCGCCTTCCTGATCGGCATTCTCGTTGACTCCGGCGACCTCGGCCATGTAGGCCTCGCAGCACGCCTTGGCGACGGCGCGGACGCGCAGGATGTAGTTGGCACGCTCGACCGCGGACAGGGCGCCGCGAGCATCGAGCAGGTTGAAAGCGTGGCTGCACTTCATGACGCAGTCATATGCCGGCAGCGGCAGCTTGCGCTCCAGGCAGGAATGGCACTCGGCCTCGTAGTCGTCAAACTTCTGACGCATCATCTCGACGTTTGCGACCTCAAAGTTATAGGCACTGAATTCGCGCTCGTTCTCGAGGAACACGTCGCCATAGGTCATGGGCGTGCCGTCGGGCAGGTAGCTCCACACCAAGTCGTAGACCGAGTTAACGCCCTGCGCTTACATGGCAATGCGCACTAGGCCATAGGTGATCTCGGCGGGCACGGGGTCGCCCTCGATGCCGCCTCCCTGCTG
>CAJMJM010000046.1 GCA_905213725.1 Collinsella aerofaciens | reverse complement strand
GTAGATTCCGCACGAGCCGAAGAGCACTAAATGTGCTCTTCGTGCGAGCCCAGGACCTGACCGAGCGAAAACCAAGCAGGCGGACACGCCGACGGGCAAGGGAGAGATATATGGAAGAAATGCCCAAGAACTACGATCCGTCGACCAACGAGCCGGCAATCCTGCAGAAGTGGCTCGACGGCGGCTACTACAAGCGCCGCGAGGGCGTGGGCGACTGCACCGTCACCATTCCGCCTCCCAACGTGACCGGCAAGCTCCACATGGGCCACGCCACCGACGACTCCATCCAGGACGCCATCATCCGCATGGCCCGCATGCGCGGCAAGTCCACGCGCTGGGTGCTGGGCACCGACCACGCCGGTATCGCCACGCAGACCAAGGTCGACAAGAAACTCAAGAGCGAGGGCATTAGCCGCCTGGAGATCGGTCGCGACAAGTTTGTCGACGCTTGCTGGGACTGGACCCACGAGTACGGCGGCATCATCGTCGAGCAGATCAAGCGCATGGGCTGCTCCGTCGACTTCGACAACGAGCGCTTTACCATGGACGAGGACTACGCCCAGGCCGTGCGTAAGGTCTTCTGTGATTGGTATCATGACGGCCTGATCTATCGCGGCAAGCGTATCGTTAACTGGTGCCCCAACTGCACCACCGCCATCTCGGACGACGAGGCCGAGTATAAGGACGAGAAGGGCCACCTGTGGCACCTGCGCTACCCGCTGACCGAGCCGGTCAACGGCCAGGACTACATCGTCGTCGCCACCACGCGCCCCGAGACCATGCTCGGCGACACGGGCGTCGCCGTCTCCCCGAAGGACCCCGAGAAGGCCGCCTTTGTGGGTAAGACCGTCAAGCTCCCCATCGTCAACCGCGAGATCCCCATCTTTGAGGATTGGCATGTCGACGCCAACTTTGGCTCCGGCTTCGTCAAGGTCACCCCGGCCCACGACCCCAACGACTACGCCATGGGTCAGGCCCACGACCTGCCGCAGATCAACATTTTCGACGAGCACGCGGTGGTCGTCGAGGGCTATGGCGAGTTCACCGGCATGAACCGCGACGAGTGCCGCGAGGCCGTCATCAAGTGGTTCGAGGAGCACGACCTGCTCGATCACGTCGAGGACCTCGATCACTCCGTCATGCACTGCTACCGCTGCGACGCCGCGCTTGAGCCGTGGCTGTCCGAGCAGTGGTTCGTGGCCGTTGACAAGCTCAAGGGGCCGGCGCTCGACGCCGTCAACTCCGGCAAGGTCACCTTCCACCCCGCGCGCTGGACGCAGACCTACACCACCTGGATGGAGAACCTCAAGGACTGGTGCATCAGCCGCCAGCTGTGGTGGGGCCACCGCATCCCCGTGTTCTACTGCGAGGATTGCGGCTGGGAGGACGCTCTTACCGTGGACACCGACGTGTGCCCCAAGTGCGGCGGCCATCACGTGCATCAGGACGAGAACGTGCTGGACACCTGGTTCAGCTCGCAGCTGTGGACCTTCGCCACGCAGGGCTGGCCGCAAAAGCCGGAGCTGCTCGAGGGCCATCACCCCACGACGGCGCTCGTCACCGCGCGCGACATCATCGCGCTGTGGGTCGCCCGCATGGTCATGAGCTCGCTGTACTTCCTGGACGAGGTGCCGTTTAAGGACGTCGTCATCTACCCGACGATTCTGGCCAAGGACGGCAGCCGCATGTCCAAGTCCAAGGGCAACGGCGTTGACCCCATGGACCTCATTGGCATGTACGGCGCCGACGCCATGCGCTTCAACTTGCTCACGCTGTGCACCAACAATCAGGACGTCAAGTTCGACGCGAACATCGACAAGAAGACCAAGAAGCTTATCGACAGCCCGCGTACCGACCAGGCCAAGAGCTTTGTCACCAAGATCTGGAACGCCAGCCGCTTCCTGCTCATGAACATGGAGGGCTACACGCCCGGCGAGCCCGTCGTTGAGACGCCGGCCGACGCTTGGATGTTCAGCCGCCTGGCCAAGGCCGTCAAGATGGTCACCGAGGGTATTGAGAACTACACCTTTGGCGACATGGCTCGCGGCGTGCAGCAGTTCTTCTGGAACGAGGTCTGCGACTGGTACGTCGAGGTCACCAAGGCCCGCCTGAAGGGCGAAGGTCGTCTGCAGGCCCAGCGCAACCTGATCTTTGTGCTCGACACCTCCATTCGCCTGATGCACCCGCTCATGCCGTTTGTTACCGAGGAGATCTGGGACAACATGCCGGCGAGCGTGCTCGACCTGGACGCCGAGGGCAACGTGGACCGTGCCGAGGCGCTCATGATCGCCAAGTGGCCGGAGCCCGCCGACTACGCCAAGTACGTCGACGAGCCCGCCGAGCGCGCGTTTGAGCTGTGCCGTGCCGTCGTTTCCGCCGCCCGCGCCACGCGTTCGCGTTATCGCTTGAGCCCCAAGGCCGAGCTCGATGTGGTCGTGCGCGCCGGTGCCGAGGATATCGAGAAGCTCGAGAGCCTGCGCTCGACCATCGAGCCGTTGGCGAACACCGCCTCGCTGGTCATGGGTACCGACGTCGAGAAGCCGGCTGCGAGCATTGCCGTGGTCGATAGCGGCGTCGAGGTCTTTGTGGTGCTCGAGGGCAAGGTCGATCTTTCGGCCGAGAAGGCGCGCCTGGAGAAGGAGATTGCCGCGGCCCAGAAGGAGCTTGCCGGTTGCGAGAAGACGCTCGCCAACGAGGGCTTTGTGGCCAAGGCCGCGCCCGCGGTGGTCCAGAAGAAGAGGGACCGTGCAGCTGAGCTCAAGGAGATCCTGGCGGCGCTGACTGCTCAGGTTGCAGACTTCTCGTAGGTCTAACTTGGGGGCGCGTCCCGATGCTTTGCTCTCCGCTGTGGACAGTCCTGCGCAAGACGGACAGCACATTAAGTGCTGGCCTTTGCGTGCGGAACTTGCGGCGAGCAAAGCATCGGGCCGCTCCTAGTTCGTTTACGTGGTTGTTTGCATCTGGCGTGTTGGGGCCACTGGGTTGTGGCCTTGATCTTGCTGCAATCGGGTAAAGGCTGAAATTGTCAACGCGAGGGGCTCATTCTTTTTGATGAGCCTCTTTTTCTGTTATGGGGGACTTTGGGTTATGGCTAAGCGTTCTGGGTCGTATGTCGTTCCTTTCTCGTATGAGTTGCTTTCGTTTGATGAGGCTGTGGGGCTGGCTGCCGATACGGGGCGGATTTCTGGGGATGCTGGTCCTCTGCTTGAGACGGTTGTCGATATGCTCGATGAGCTTTGTCGTCCGGACGAGTATTTCGATTGCATTCAGGTTGCCGGCACCAATGGCAAGACTTCGACCACGCGTTTTTCGGCCGCCATCCTTCGCGGCGAGGGGCTCAAGACCGCGCTTTATACGTCGCCGCAGCTGGTGCGCTATCCCGAGCGCATGGAGGTTGACGGGCGCGTTTTGAGTGACGAGGCCTTTGCCCGTGGCGTTTCGGCGGCTGTCGAGGCGGGGCGTCGCGTGAATGCGCGTCGTGTGGCGGCGGGGGAGCGCGCCTATACCATCACGCCGTTTGACCTGCTGACGGCTGCTGCACTGGTGGTGTTTGCCGAGGCTTGCGTGGACGTGGCCGTGCTTGAGGTCGGCATGGGCGGACGCTGGGATGCTACGAGTGCGACCGATCCTGTCGCCGTGGCCATTACAGGCATTGGGCTCGATCACACACGTATTTTGGGCGATACGCTCGAGGCCATTGCGGGGGAGAAGGCTGCGGTCATTAAGCCCGGACGCCTGGTTGTGCTGGGCGAGGGCACGCATGAGGCGAGCGTTCAGCGCGTGATGGATGTCCGTTGTCGAGTGTGCGGCATTGTGCCGCTCGTGGTGAGTCATGCCACGACTAAGGTGCCGGCGCATGTGGGCGACACGGTTGAGTTTAGCTGCACCACGTCGCGTGCCATCTATACGTCGAGCATGGTTAAGCCGGCCTATCAGCCGCAGAATGCCGCGTGCGCGATTATGCTGTGCGAGGGCTATCTGGGCCGCGAGCTCGACCATGACAAGCTCGATGCGTCGCTTATGGGCTGCCCCACGCCGGGCCGATTTGATGTACTGGGAACTGAACCGCTCAAGCTGATCGACGCCTGCCATAACCCCCAGAGCTGCGAGAACTTTGTGAGCGCGCTGGACGAGATCGATCCGTGCGTGGAGAATCGCCCCACGCTGCTGTGCGCCGCGCTGGCCGATAAGGACGTGGCGGGTATCGTTGACGTTCTGGTTCCGGCGTTCCCCCGTGTGGTCGTGACGCAGACCGATTCCGATCGCGCCCTGCCGGCAGAGGAGCTCGCCGCCCTCGTTGATGCTGATAAGCTTGCGGGCGTATACCCCAGCGTTTCCGAGGCCCTCGCGGCCCTCGATGCCGCCGGCGAGCCTTTCGTAGCCGCCGGCACCATTACCCTAGCCGGCGAAGTAGCCGGCCTGCTGCGTTAACCCATCCCCTCAGCAGTTGCGGTGAAATACGGACTGTTTTACAAGCCAGGAGCCCCAAGCAGTCCGTATATCACCGCAACTCAAAAGCAGTCTATTTGAGACGGGGCTTTTTTAGCTGCCCTGTGCCCCGAGTTGACTCGCTTGCCACGAAATGGGGCTATCTACTACGTTTTGGCGACTACCCTCGACCACACGGAAAATCGTGAAATCAAAACCGCAGGTAGACGGCTTGCGGATTTTGCGAAAAGCCGGTTATGGTCGACCTGTACGGGTTAAACGTAGTAGATAGGCCGTTTTTATGGCGAAGCGTTGTCAGGATGCGGCAAAGGGCTGCCCCTTTGCCGCATTGCCTAGTCTAGGCGGACCGGATCATGGGTGTAGGCGTTGAGAATCTCGACGCCGGACTCGGTAACCAGGGCCAGGTCCTCGATGCGGACGCCGGTGCGGCCGGGGAGGTAGATGCCCGGCTCGATAGAGAAGGTCATGCCCGGCTCGACAACCTGCTCGTTGACGAGCGAGACGTCGCCCGGCTCGTGGTCCTGCAGGCCGATCGAGTGTCCCAGGCGATGCGTAAAGTACTGCCCATAGCCCGCATCCTCAATCACGTTGCGTGCGGCGCGGTCCAGGTCACACATGCGCACGCTCGGTGCGATAAGCGCCTCGGCGGCCTCGTTGGCGCGGCGCACGATGTCGTAGATGCGCGCCGTCTCCTCGTCCGGCTCGCCCCAAAAGAACGTGCGCGTCATGTCCGAGCAGTAGTTGCAGCGTCGCCCGCCAATGTCGAACAGCACCACGTCGTCGCGCTTGAGTACCGTATCGTCGGGCTCGTGGTGCGGGTCGCCGGCGTTGGCGCCAAAGCTCACGATGGGCGGAAAGCTAAAGCCCTCGCAGCCGTGCATGCGATACAGACCGAGCATCTGGTCGGCAATTTCGCGCTCCGTCACACCTTCGTGGATGAGCTTGATGGCATCGTCCATCACGGCATCGTTGGCTGCCGAGGACACGCGCATAAGCTCCTGCTCGGTAGCGTCTTTGTACGTGCGTGCGTCGGTGACGGCAAAGTCGCCAAGGAAGAACTCGCTCGCGGCGTGACGCTCCATGAGGGGCATCAAAAAGCCGGAACGCATGACGGTGTCGATGCCGAGCGGTTTGGTCGGATCGATTTCGCGCGCAATGGCGTCGGCCACAACGTCGGTATCGGTGTGATAGGCGACGCGGGCATTGTCGTACTCGGGCAGCTGATGCAGCGCGTTGACCAAGATCACCGGCTCGCTATCGCGTGCGAGCAGCACGCCGCAAAAACGTTCGAACATATCGGCATAAAAGCCGGTCAGGTAATAGATCGACCACGGATCGTTTACGAGCAGCTGCGCGCCGGGGTGTTGAGCCTCGAGCGCATCGAGCACGCGCGCCACACGCTGGTCATCAACATGTGCCATGAAACATCCTTTCGCTAGGCTGCCACCATAGTATCCCAAGCCCGGCAGTTGGGGACGTTCCTTTTATGCCGGCACCTTGGGACACTCCTTTGCATCCCATGCGCCCCTCATAAGTTGCGGTGAAATACGGACTGTTTTATGGCTTCAGGCCGCTAAACAGTCCGTATTTCACCGCAATTGAGGAGGGGCGGGGCGGATTGCGGGGTAGCTAAAAAGCCCCGTCCCTAATTAGCTACTTAGGATCGGTCGATATCCATGCTGGCGATTAGGTTGATGTTGGTGTCTAGGAGGTTCTCTAGCACGATGTCGCCCATGCGGATGGGGGCGTTGACGACCAGGCCTCGGATGAGGGTCATGGCTTGGGCGTGGAGTTCTAGCGGGATAGCTTCGGCGGTGCGTACGGGGAGAAGCGTCTCGTCGCCGCCGGATACGGCAACGGTGGTGGTGAGCACGCGCATGGGGCAGGTGAGCTCCTGATGTGCGAATTTATCACCGCGCGGGCAGCTGTTGCCGGTCACGGAGCGCACCTCTACCAGGTCGCCATTGTCGTGGCGCTCGACCTCCACGGTCAGGAGGCACTCGGATGGGCAAGTGGTGCAGTTGAACTTGAGCGTCTCGATTGCGTTCGTGCTCATGGCTTTACGCCTCCTCAACAGGGTCAACGGACAGGACAATCTCTCTAGCGCCCAGGTCGAGTGCACGTTGAATCACTTTTGCCGGCAGCGGAAAGCTTTCCATGACGCTCGGCTTAAATGCACGGACCTTGCCTGCGAATAATTCCTCGCCACCAGCGAGAATGCGCACGCGGGCGGCGTCGACCGGTCGGCGCACGCGGAAGTTGAGCTTGGTGAGCGCCACGGCCGTAATGCGTCCCGGCAGCGCGTAGCCCGCAACGCCGGCAGGGGAGACGGTGAGCTCGCAGTCCGGAACGGCACCCGCGCCGGTCCCCAGCGCGTACGCTGCTGCAGCTGCGCCAGCCCTCTCGGACTCGGTCGTCACGTTGTCGGCCAGGTCGTGCACGTGCAGCACGTTTCCACAGGCAAAGATGCCCGGCACGCCCGTCTGCAGGCTTTGGTCCACCACGGCGCCGCGCGTGCTCGGGTCAAGCTCAACGCCTGCGGCAACCGAAAGCTCGTTCTCGGGAATCAATCCCACCGAAAGCAGTAGCGTGTCGCACGGAACAATGCGCTCGGTCCCCGGAATGGGCGCCAGGCGCTCGTCGACTTGGCTCACCTCGACGGCCTCCACGCGGTCGTGCCCGATCACGCGTGTGACGGTGGTGGACAGGTGCAGCGGAATTCCAAAGTCGTCCAGGCAGTTCTTGACGTTGCGGCGCAGACCGTTGGCGTACGGCATGAGCTCGTAAACGCCCTCGACGGAAATCCCTTCGAGCGTGCAGCGGCGCGCCATGATAAGCCCGATGTCGCCCGAGCCCAAAATGACGGCGCGCGATCCGGGCTTAAGGTTTTCGATATTGATGTATCGCTGCGCCAGGCCCGCCGTAAACACGCCGGCGGGTCGGCTGCCAGGGATCTTGATCTCGCTGCGGGTGCGCTCGCGGCAACCCATGGCAAGGACGATCGCGCGCCCGGTGAGCTGCAGCATGCCGGCAGGGCTCATGAGCGTGACGGTATGGACCGCGGTGTCTTCCGTAGGCTCGCCTGAATCAATCCCAAGCACCATGCTGTCCAAGAACAGCGCAATGTCGGTTGCGTGCACCTGGTCGATAAAGCGCTGCGCGTACTCGGGACCGGTGAGCTCCTGTTTAAAGTACGACAGGCCAAAGCCGGGATGAATGCACTGGCGCAGGATGCCGCCCAGATGCTGCTCGCGCTCCACGATCGCCACATGCTCGCCGGCCTTATGCGCGGCAAGTGCGGCCGCCATACCGGCGGGGCCGCCTCCGATGACGACCACGTCGAAGGCTTGCGTTTGTACGGCTTCTACGACACCGTAATCAATCGCGCTCGATTTGAATTCCGCCATCCTAGCGCACCCCCTTCAAAGGTCCCTCGACCAGCCAGGAGCCGGCGTCCTCCAGTAATACCTTGCTAGGGTCGCAGCCCAGCTCGCGGGCAAGAATCGCCACCACGCGGCTCTGGCAAAAGCCGCTCTGGCATCGCCCCATGCCGGCACGACAGCGGCGCTTGCCGCCTTCGACCGAAACCGCGCCCGGGCGCCGTCGGATCGCGGCCACGATTTCGGCCTCGGGCACCGTCTCGCAGCGACAGACAATCTGCCCCCATGCGGGGTCGGACTCAATAAGTACTTCCTTGCGGGCAAGCGACGCGCGGTCAAAGTCGTCCGGCGCGCGGCGAAGCGGGTCCCAATCGTCCCGTTCGCGCAGGGCCACGCCTGCATCGCGCAGCACCTGCTCCATGCGCTCGGCAATGGCCGGCGCGCTCGCCACACCCGGCGACTGAATGCCCGCCGCCTGGAAAAGCCCTGGCACCACGGCCGACTGTCCAATAAAGAAGTCGTTCGTTCCCTGAATGACCGGACGCCCGCCGGCAAATGCGCGCACCACGCGGCGCGTATCCAGATCGGGCACCAGCTTGCGCGCGCCGGTCAGCAGCGCGTTCACATCGCTCGCATAGGTCTGCGTGTCGCCCGGCTCGCGCACGGCGGCGGTCGCGGTGATCACGGTGTTGCCGTGTACGGTACCCGTGACGATAACGCCCTTCGATATCGGCGTCGGCACGGGGTAGAGCGGCATGAGCGTGCGCGGCTCCTTGTCCAGCACCACGATGTTGCCCTGACGCCAGACCATCTGGAACTCCTCGGCGCCCGCCATATGCGAGATGTCCGCGGCGCCGTTGCCCGCGGCGTTGATCAGGTAGCGGCAGCGTACGTTGCCAGCGGGGGTCGCCAGCGTAAAGCGCACGGCTCCGTCATCCGAGTCAGCGACCTCAATGGCCTCCACCGGTGAGGAGCGCATAAACGTCACGCCGTTGGCGACCGCGTTCTCCAGCGCGGCGATGGCCACTTCAAATGGGTCAACGTAACCGGTCGAGGGGCACCACAGCGCGCACGTCGCCTTGGCACTCGCGCGCGGCTCCAGCTCGTGGATGCGGTCGGGTCCGACGATCGACAGCTCGGGCACACCGTTGATATGGACGTTGCCCCGCAGCAGCTCCAGATGAGCGCGGTCCTCGTCGTTAAAGCCCAATACCATCGACCCGGTGCGGCAGAACAGAAAGCCCAGTTCTTGTGCCCACGTATCGTACAACTCGCAGCCACGGGCGTTGACCTGTGCCCTTACGGTTCCCGGCGCCGGATCGTAGCCGGCGTGCACCAGGCCGCCGTTGGCCTTCGACGCGCCCAGCGCAATATCGTTAGTCGCCTCGACCACGCAAATGGACAGATCAAACCGCGCGAGCTGCCGCGCGATGGCGCATCCGGTGATGCCCGCGCCGACAATCGTGATATCAAACGTTACAGTCACAGAGCCTCCCAGACGAGTTGACAGGCCGTCAATAAGACTATCCTACGGTCTACACACCTCCAGCGCAGCGGCAATGCGGCGAACAGCCCCGCAACACCCGCCAACGGCAGACAAGGGGAGACCCGGTAACGTCGACAAACTTGCCTGCCAGCTACCACGTTGACGTTTTGTCTCGATCTGTTACAGTAAGAGTGGTTTTTGGGCCCAAGATGTTATAGATCGAGATTAAAGTCGGGGAGGGTCCCCCGTTTGTCTCGATCTGTAACATCTAGACCCGGATTCCGCTCCCACCTGTTACAGATTGAGATGTTTGTGTCCGCGCCAGCCCCGCCCCTAGCCGTGGTCCCATATAAACAAACCCCGTGGTAAACTTGACCGGACTGTTAATATCCCGAAAGGTATCCGTAATGTCCAAGTACATCTCCGAGCTCATGTCGCCGCAGCTTATGGGCGTCGTCTATGCCTTCGTTGGCTTTATCATCGCCCTGTATGTGCTGTCGGTCGTATATGTGTTCATCGACGCTCGCCGCCGCGGCGCCAGCGCCTACGTGGCATGGGGCATCATCGCCCTCATTCCGTTTGTAGGCCTCATCGCTTACCTGGTCCTGCGCCCGCACTCCTACGCGTCCGACCGCGAGGAGCAGGAGCTGGACATGGCCCTGCGCGAGCGCCAACTTGCCCAGTACGGCACCTGCCCGCAGTGCGGCGCGCCCATCGAGAAGGACTTCGTCGTCTGCCCGGTGTGCGATACCCAGGTTCGCAACGTCTGCCCCAGCTGCCATCGCCCGCTCGATGCGCACTGGAAGGTCTGCCCCTACTGCCGAACTCGTATCCAGTAACGCATCCATCGCCGGGCCGGCCGCAAGCCACGGGCACGCCGTAAGTCACGCGTGCCCCACAGCCCTGCCCCACACGATGAAGCATGCGTAGAAAATCGCCCGCCGTGCCATTAAGGTGCGGCGGGCGCTTGTATACCAAGGCAACCTGCCTATAATGATGCAAGTCAAAAACGCCGAGCGCATCGCACGCACTTGCATCAGGCATCCGAGAGGAGAAAACATACCCATGAAGGCACTCTACAATGACGGTTCGGTGGCCGAGCTCCCGCAGGACGAGGTCACGCACGTCATCCGCCACTCTGCTGCGCACATCATGGCGCAGGCCATCAAGCGCCTGTACCCCCAGGCCGACTTTGCCTACGGACCCGCGACCGACAACGGCTTCTACTACGACGTCGACCTGCCCGAGGGCGTCAAGATCAGCGAGGACGACTTCCCCGCGATCGAGGCCGAGATGAAAAAGATCGTCAAGGAGAACCTCAAGTTTTTCGTGTACGAGAAGCCCCGCGCCGAGGCCATCGCCCTTATGGAGGAGCGCGGCGAGAAGTACAAGGTCGAGCACATCGGCGACCTGGACGATGATGCCCGCATCACCTTCTACCAGCAGGGCGACTACATCGACATGTGCGTCGGCCCCCACATCTGCTACACCAAGGCGCTGAAGGCCTTTAAGCTCACCGGCGTCTCGGGCGCCTACTGGTAGGGCGATAAGGACAACAAGATGCTCACCCGCATCAACGGCGTCGCCTTTGCCACCAAGGAAGAACTCGACGAGCACATGCACATGCTGGAGGAGGCCAAGAAGCGCGACCACCGCAAGATCGGCCGCGAGATGGACCTCTTTATGATGCGCGACGAGGCCCCCGGCTTCCCGTTCTTCCTGCCCAACGGCATGATCCTTAAGAACACGCTGCTGGACTACTGGCGCGAGATCCACCACAAGGCCGGCTACGTGGAGATCTCCACGCCGCTCATCATGAACAAGCAGCTGTGGAAGACCTCGGGCCACTGGGACCACTACAAGGACAACATGTACTCCACCGTCATCGACGACGAAGAGTACTGCATTAAGCCCATGAACTGCCCGGGCGGCGTGCTGGTGTACGCCTCCAAGCCGCACTCTTACCGCGAGCTGCCCATTCGCGCCGGCGAGATTGGCCTGGTGCACCGCCACGAGCTGCGCGGCGCCCTGCACGGCCTGTTCCGCGTGCGTTGCTTTAACCAGGACGACGCCCACCTGTTTGTGCGTCCCGACCAGCTGACCGACGAGATCGTGGGCGTGGTCAACCTCATCGACTCCGTGTACCAGAAGTTTGGCTTTAAGTACCACGTTGAGCTTTCCACCCGCCCGGAGGACTCCATGGGTTCGGACGAGGACTGGGCTCGCGCCGAGGAGGGCTTGCGCACCGCTCTGGAGCAGTTGCACATGGACTACGAGGTCAACGAGGGCGACGGTGCCTTCTACGGGCCCAAGATCGACTTCCACCTGGAGGACTCGCTCGGCCGCACCTGGCAGTGCGGTACCGTCCAGCTCGACTTCCAGATGCCGCTCAACTTTGACCTGGAGTACGTGGACGCCGACGGTACCAAGAAGCGCCCCATCATGCTGCATCGCGTGTGCTTTGGCTCCATCGAGCGCTTCATCGGTATTCTGATTGAGCACTTTGCGGGTAAGTTCCCCACCTGGTTGGCTCCTGTGCAGGTCAAGGCGCTTCCCGTCTCTGAGAAGAGCCGCGACTACGCCCACGAGGTGTGCGCCAAGCTGGAGGAGGCCGGCATTCGCGTGGTCTGCGACGACCGCGACGAGAAGATCGGCTACAAGATCCGCGAGGCCCGCAGCATCGACCGCGTGCCCTACATGCTTATCCTGGGCGAGAAGGAGGTCGAGGCCGGTAACATTTCCGTCCGCGATCGCTCCAACGAGACCGTTCAGATGAGCGTTGACGAGTTTGTGGCCAAGGTGCTCGAGGAGATCAAGACTCGCGCCTAGTACAAACTATACAAGAATTAACAAAGGCGATCGTTCTATAGGGCGGTCGCCTTTTTTGTTGTCTATAGAAGAAAAGCCGCTGGTTAGAGCGGCTTTTTTGTTGTGCAAAAAGGTACAGGTTTTTGTAGAGGCGTATGGAGATGTGCCCATTCGCGGCGTATTTTGTGCAATCTGGGAAAACGCGAACAGTTTGCTCGTATAATGAGCTTCCTCGAAAGATACAAAAACCTGTACTTTTGCGACTGCGCTTAGCTGCGAGCGAGAAGACTGTTCTTAACGCCCCTGCATCCGCGTGCGTTGCGGAGACAAGAAAAAGGGGGCGAGGGATGGAACAGACAATGCGGCGCCAAGAGCAGCTGCCCGGTGCCTTTAGCGGCGCTACTACCAACAGCCAGCATGATCGCGTCCGCTGGTATCTGGTCCACACCCCCAACGGTAAAGAGCGCGAGACCTGCGAAAAGGTCCGCCGCATTATCCCGCACGAGCTGATGCAGGACGCTTTTGTGATGCAAAAGGAGTTCTGGTTTAAGCGGGACGGCGCCTGGTCGCTCCAAACCAAACCCATGTACAAGGAATACTTCTTCGTCGCCACGCGCGATGCTGTTCTGCTCGACAAGGCTTTGGCCCAGTTGAGCTTTGGCTGCCGAATTGCTGGCAGTAGAGAGCGGGCCTATGCGCCCATGCCGGACGATGCACAGGACTGGTACCGCAGCGTGCTCGACGACGACGGCGTGGTGCGCAACAGTATAGCCCGCATAGAAGACGGCGTGTTGCACATAGAGCAGGGGCCCTTGGTGGGGCAAGAGGCCCGTGTAAAGAAGATCGACCGTCATAAACGCTGGTGCCTGGTGGACGTGGGCGAAGGCGACCCCGCATTTAGGGAGCTGCTTCCGTTGGACGTTCCCAGCAAAACGTAAGGGGACGTCGCACTGGTAATTCATTCGTATTTTGAATTCATCGATGGGGGGGGGGGATCCATGGGAACAGGGACGTGAATTTGAACTTGACTGTTGAAGAGAAGACTGAAAGCAGCGCATCCATGGGGGAGACACTAGTTATTCAGAAGATACAACCGAGCGGTACGCTGGCCTACCGTTTCTTGAAGAGACTGTTTGATCTTGTCTTCAGCCTTTGCGTGAGTGTGTTGCCGTTCAGTCCTGTTGCTGTCGTGTGCGTGATCATCCGCCTCGAGTCGTCGGGTAGCCCTGTGTATGCGCAAGAACGTGTTGGCAAGGGCGGTAAGGCTATC
>CAJMJM010000045.1 GCA_905213725.1 Collinsella aerofaciens | reverse complement strand
CACCCCCCCCCTTTTTTTCGCCCCCCTCCTGTCCTCTCCCTTTCTCTACTTTTTTCTCCCCCCCCCCCCCCCCCGGGGCTCCCGGGTTCCCGTTTACGAGAGCGACGTTCTCAGCAACTCGTTGAAGAGCTTCGGGTTGCCCTTGCCGCGGCTCGCCTTCATGCACTGGCCCACCAAAAAGCCGATGACCTTCTGGTTTCCGTCACGGTACTGCTGAGCCTGATCGGCACAGTTTGCCAGCACCTCGTCCACGATCGGCTGCAGCGCGCCGGCATCGCTCACCTGACGCATACCGCGCTCGTCGACGATCTTGTTGGGATCGTCACCGGTCTGGGCCATGGCCTCAAAGACCTCGTGCGCTTGGTTGGAGCTGATGGCATCGGTCGCCAGCAGCTTAGCGAGTGCCGCCACCTGAGCCGGCGCGATGCCGGACTCGGCGAGCGACACGCCCGCGCCCTTAAGGTAGGCGATCATCTCGTTCACCAGCAGGTTTGCGACCGTCTGGGCCTCCTTGCCAGCCATACCGGCAGCGGCGGCCTCAAAGAACTCGGCAAACTCGGGGTCGCCGGCAATCTGCTCGGCGTCGGCCGCCTTAATGCCAAAGTCGGCCTCAAAACGGACGCGCTTGGCATCGGGCAGCTCGGGGATCTCGCCACGGCAGCGGTCGATAAACTCGTCGTCCAGATCGAACGGCGCCAGGTCGGGATCGGGGAATAGACGATAGTCGTCGGCCGTCTCCTTCACACGCATGACCACGGTGCGCTTGCGGCTGGGCTCCCAGTGACGGGTCTCCTGATAGATGATGCCGCCCTCCTCGAGCACCTCGGCCTGACGGCAGATCTCGTAGGCAAGGCCATCGTGCAGGCTCTTAAACGAGTTGAGGTTCTTAAGCTCGGTCTTAGTACCCAGCTTGGTCTCGCCGCGGCGGCGCAGCGACACATTGCCGTCGCAGCGCATGGAGCCCTTCTCCATGGAACAGTCGGAAATGCCCAGCGTCACAAAAATGCGACGGAGCTTTTCCATAAACAGGCGAGCCTCCTCGGGCGTGCGCAAGTCGGGCTCGGTGACGAGCTCGATGAGCGGCGTGCCGCAGCGGTTGTAGTCGACGAGCGACTCGGCAGCGGCGGTAATGCGGCCCTCGGCGCCGCCCACGTGCACCATCTTGGCGGCGTCCTCCTCCATGTGGATGCGCAGGATGCGGATGGGCACCGTGTAGGAACCGTCCTCGCGGCGCTCGGGCATCTGCAGGTTGGACGCGTCGTAGCTGGCCAGGTGGCCGGCACGCTGGTTGCCCTCGCGCATGGTCGACGTCATGGACGTGGACAGGCCCTCGGCGTTGGCCGAAGCGCTCGCCAGGCTCTGGGCCTCGGCCTCGCCAAACGCGCAGTCGGGGCGCTCGGCGGCACCGCGACCAGTCACGTCCAGATCCAGGTGACCGTACATGGCAAAAGCGACCGGACCCTGCGTGGTCTGGAAGTTCTTGGCCATATCGGGATAGAAGTAGTGCTTGCGGTAGAACATCGAGTGGCGCTGGATCTCGCAGTTGGTAGCGAGGCCGGCCTTGACGATGCTCTCGATGGCGCGTTTGTTGGGCACCGGCAGGGCGCCGGGCAGGCCCAGGCACACCGGGCACACGTTGGCGTTGGGCTCGTCATCGTGGCTGAGCTTGCAGTTGCAGAACATCTTGGTGTCGAGTGCGGTGAGCTCGGTATGGATCTCCAGGCCGATCACGGCCTCCCAATCCTGCAGGACCTCGGAAAGCTCCTTCATTACAGCTCGCCTCCCTTCCCGGCAAAATCGGGCGCGACGGAAAGCGCGGGCGCACCCGTGGCAGCATCGGCAAAGCCGCGCTCCAGGGCGCGGGCAAACGTGAGCAGCTGACGGTCCTTAAAGGCAGGTCCCACCAGCTGGGCAGAAACGGGCAGCTGAGTATCCTCGCCCAGGCCCAGCGGCACCGAGATACCACCGTTGCCGCAGATGTTGAGCGAGATGGTGTACAGGTCGGAGAGATACATCTGCGTGGGGTCGCTGATCTCGCCAAACTTAAAGGCCGTGCGCGGCGAGGCGGGCATGAGGATGGTGTCCACCTTGGCATACGCGGCGTCGTAGTCCTGCGTGATGAGCGTGCGGGCCTTTTGCGCAGCGTAGTAGTACTTGTCGTACACGCCCGAGCTCAGCAGGTAGGCGCCGAGCATCTGACGGCGCTTGGCCTCGGCGCCAAAGCCGTGGGCGCGCGACAGCGAACTCTGGTCGGACAGGTTGGCGCAGCCCTCCTCCTGATAGCCATAGCGAATGCCGTCGAAGCGGGCCAGGTTGGAGAACGCCTCGGCCGGGCCGATAACGTAGTAGGCGGCGATGGCGGCGTCCAGGTGCGGCAGGTCGACCTCGACCAGCTCGGCGCCCTGGTTCTGCAGCTCCTGGGCGGCGTGCTGAACAGCGGCCTTGACCTCGGGCGTCAGGCCATCGGCCTCCATAAACGCGGGGATGATGCCCACGCGCTTGCCCTCGATGCTGTCGTTGAGATGCTCGGTAAAGTCGACGGCGCAATCCTGGCTGGTGCAGTCGTACGGATCGTGGCCCGCGCCGGTAAGCGCGTTCATGGCCAGCGCGACATCCTCGACCGTGCGGCCAAAGGGTCCCACCTGGTCGAGCGACGAGCCAAAGGCAACCACGCCGTAACGGCTCACGGCGCCATACGTGGGCTTAAAGCCCACCACGCCGCACAGCGACGCCGGCTGGCGAATGGAGCCGCCGGTGTCCGAGCCCAGCGAGAGCGCGACCTCGCCCGCGGCGACGGCAGCAGCAGAGCCGCCCGAGGAGCCGCCGGGCACGCGCTCGGTATCCCAGGGGTTGTTGGTGCGGTGGAATGCCGAGCTCTCGGTGGAGCTGCCAAAGGCAAACTCGTCCATGTTGGCCTTGCCCATGGGCAGGCAGCCGGCGTCGAGCATGCGCTGGACGCAGGTGGCAGTGTAAACGCTCTGGTAGTTCTCGAGCATGCGAGAAGCGCAGGTGGTACGCGTGCCCACGAGGTTCATGTTGTCCTTGATGGCCAGCGGCACGCCCGCGAGCGGGGGCAGCGGCTTTCCGGCGGCACGGTCGGCATCCACGCGCGCGGCGGCCTCGAGCGCAAGCTCGGGCGCCACCTGCAGGAATGCCTGGACCCCGCCCTCGCGCGCATCGATGGCAGCAAGGGAGGCCTGGGCCACCTCGGTAGCGGTAAAGTCGCCAGCGACAACGCCCGCGGCGATCTGGGCGGCGGTAAGGGAATCGAAGCTTAGCGCCATTACTCGCTCTCCCCCTCTCCCAAAATGGACGGCACGCGGAAGTAGCGGTCGCGCGCGCTGCCGGCGTTTTCGAGCGCGACGTCAAGCGGCAGGTCGCGCTCGGGCTCGCGCAGGTCATCGCCCATCACGTTGGACAGGCTTCCGATGGGATGGAACGTGGGCTCCACGTCGGGCAAGTCATATTGCAAGACGGGCTCGAGCATCTGGACGGCGTCGTTCATGTAGGACGTCATCTGGGTGAGCTCGTCATCGGTCAGTGCGATCTTTGCGTACTCGGCGATGCCGCGCACGTCTTTCTCGCTGAGTGCCATAGGCGCTCCCTTCCGCATAACAGATAAACCGCTCTAGTATACAAGGCAACGCCGGCTTGGAGCAGGCGCTTTACCCAAATGCAGCGAAAACGTAACGAGGGCGGCGAACGCGGTCCGGCAGCTCTGCGGCGAAAACCGTCTCGCCCACAACGAAAACCATCACAACATTCGACGCTTTTCGTCAAAATCGCAATAATCATCGAATGTTGTGATGGTTTGGAAGTCCCGACCACCACAAAGGTGCCTGTCCCCATTGTGGTGGTTCTGGAGAATGTCTTATGCCGAGGCCTTGGCCTTGCGGCGCTTGCGGACCGCGTGGATCACGATGTCCAGCAGCAACAGCACAATGGCCACGACCACGATGAGCACGGCAAACTCGCGCTTGCCCCAGTGGCGGCCGGCCAGCGACTTTTGCTTGTCGACGTCCTTCTTGTTGTACTTGGTGCGCACGCAATGCACCAGCAGGCGATGGTCGTTCACGCCGTAGGGCGTGCAGGTGACGAGTGTCACCTTGTCGGCGCCGGGCTCGATGGTTAGCGACTCCATCTCCTCGGGCAGCACCACCTCGGAGTCCACCATCTTGTAGGCGAGCGTCTTGTTCATGGTGTGCAGCAGCACTAGGTCGCCGGGCTCCAGCGAGTGAATGTCGTCGAACATGCTCAGGTTGCGCATGCCCGAGTGCGCGGTGAGCACGCAATGCGTCGAGGTGCCGCCCACCGGCAGGCTCGTGCCCTCCAGGTGGCCGACGCCCGCCATGAGGACTTCCTCGCTCGTGCCGTGGTAGATGGGCATGCTCACGTCGATGGAGGGGATCTCGACCCAGCTCATCATGGGGTCGCGGTCAAAGATGAGCTGCTGGGCGTAGGGCTCGATCTGGTCGGCGGGAAGCTCGGTGACCTCGCCCGCCAGCTGCTCGTTAAAGGAGCGAGCCTGGAGCAGGATGCGCTCACGCTCCTCGGCAGACAGCGCGTCCACGGTGCTGGACACCGTGCTGATCTGGTTGAACACGCCCGAGGCTTCGAGGCGGTCCAAGATCCACGGCCAGGTCATAAGACCCACGCCAATAAGGATGATGACGATGGTGATGAGCCGGTCGGCCCAGCGCGGCAGTCGCTTGCGACGGCGCTTGGGCTTTGGTTGAGGTTTGGGCTGGAGTTCGGGTTGGGGGCTTGAGCCACCGTTGTCCGCGGCGTTATTGCTCTTCATATGTTTGGCGCCCTGCACCATCGCCGGTCACTCCTCTATAACTCAAGTTGTCTAAACAAATAATAGCCGATTAGCGAGCCCATGCGCCGGACAACGCAGCTTGACTGCACCGTCCGGGCCACGTAACCCCACTCAACCAATCAAGCCATATGTTGCTTTCATCGTCTCGAGCAACTGCGCCATCGTTACGCCCGCAACCCCAATCTGTTTCAGATTGACGTCGCCCACCTCACAATCTTTAACAAACGCAAGCATATCGTCCTTCAGTTCTCCGCGTAGGTCGACACCTTCCGACTCGCCAAGCAACTGAGCAAGCCTCAGCGCAACGCGTTTATGCTTTTTTACCTTCCTCGAATCAACGTTCTCCCCCGCTTCCCTTCTAGCTTTTAGGTCGAGATACGCCTTCGCTTTGAACGGGACAATGTATTCCGTACCTAGGACCGAAACGCCGCCTACGGTCCGAATTCCCTGAAGGAACAAGCTGTAGTAAGCATCGTCCAACAAAATTGCCGAAAGACTGCTTATGTTTTCATCAACGTGAATTGGCGCCACATCAATCCCCTCACGACCCTTTAGAAAGTCGGGGCACTTCGCGAAGAGTTCAATCATATGGGGGTAACCCGGCCTCTTAGGCTCTGTAAACCGATAAAAACACGAGCCTTTACCTTCGCCCCAGCCGCAGCGGTAGCCGCCATCACGCACCAAAGTCCATATAGCTTCTGCCGTCTGAGGCAACCGGTCATCGGCGACAATTACCACATCAAAATCGTGAGTCGCCCTAAACGGAAGTCCCGCCTCCGAGAGCAAAATGTCGCATGCCGTGCCGCCGATAAGGGCATACGATCCTGCAGCTTTTTGCATATGCTGCTGAAATTCTTGGAGACCTTCTACAGCGCTTCTTGCCATGGATATTCCTTTCCAAACATGCGATCGACTTCGAGCTGAATTCGCTCATCGTCGATTGCCGCCAAAGATAGCGCAAGCGAAATGTCGTCGACACGGGAGGAGCCGGCAAACACGGGCGCATAGCGCCACACTTGGATCATCGCCGTTTCGTTATCCGGCAACTCCCCATCTGCGACTTCGAGGTCGCTCAGTTGACGCCATGTACTTCTTAAGACGGCCTTTTGTTCCATACCCGGCGCAGCGAGCATCGAACGCGCAGCGAGCGCCGTCTCCCCGGCGTCAACAAGATAGTCGATCTGCGGCGTCTTCCTTGCAAAAAAGACCTTCGAGACAGGCGAGGAGAGCTCTGCCATGTGCTCGCTGAGCAGAAGATCAACGGCAACAGGGAACACGACGACACGTCGCTCGCACCGCTCGCGCCTCGCGAGCCCCCTGTCGACAAGCTCGGTTATGGCCTCACTCGCACGGCTTGCCGAGATCCCAAGCGCACGACAAAGGTCATAGGGACGATATGGCTCCTGGGCTGCTCCCCAGATTGCGGCAGCCTGTGCGTTGGGTGACATCTTGGTCGCGTGATTGCGAAACCGGGCCCCGCCCCTCTCCGTGCAGGCTGTGCCCATAAATGGAAGAAAAGCCTGTCTACCGGGGCAGACAAAGGGAATCCCTTGTGCGACCAATGCTTTGCGCTGACGTGCATCGGCATCAGGAAACGAAACGACAACAGGAGTCTCCGCACGCAAGGCTAGCTGGCTATAGACTCTCTTAGCCTCGGGAAGCCCGACGCCAGTAGGCAAACTTGCAAGCAAAAACGAAAAACCGTTTGCGTCAACAGCGCGGACCTCAATCGCCCGCAGATGCAGCGGCAAGCGTGCGAATCCAGGCCAAGTTTTGGCCTTGGCGGAGAGGCCTAGTGCTTCTTGTAAGTAGATTAGCGCTTCGTTCATTTCCATCGTTTTCGTTCGATTCCAGTTTGTATTGGAATTATACATAATTTTCGGAATTAACGAGATTCCGTTCGTGCCTAAGCCCATATTTGAGTTTTCAGAATATCCCGGATCGGCGGGGCGATTCGGGATACAATATCAATAGAAAACGACGCACCCCGCGTAAATGTACGAGAGCGCGGGCGGCCTAGTTTTCTGGTTTTGTTAAATGCCCGGGATCCGACCCCCGGGCATTCTTATTTGCGCTTGCGGCGCAAATGCCTTCTACCGTCCGCACCGCGCGTGCGCCTACGGACCTTAAACCGAACCTCATACGAGTCAAGAAACGCGATGACGAACGTGCCCACCGCCGCGAGGGCGGCGAGCGCGTTAAGGAATTTCAGCATATGGTGACCTCCGATCGAGTCGTCGGCCGCCCGCGCACGGGATGCGTCGCAAGGCCATTTTACAGCGAGCGTATGCACCCACAGCTGGTAAACGCGATTTTGACAAACATTTGTTCGATAGTTACCCACACGGTTCCTCGTCCAGAGGAGCCTGGCCGCATTGTCCGGGTTTGCCCGACGTGTTTGAGTTTTCAAAATGTCCCGGATCGGCGGGGCGATTCGGGATACAATGTCAATAGGAAACGACGCATCCCGCGTAAGTACTTAGGAGCGCGGGCGACCAGTTTCCGACGTTGTTAAATGCCCGGGCTCCGAACCCCGGGCATTCTTATTTGCGCTTGTTGCGGCGCAAATGCCTTCTACCGTCCGCACCGCGCGTGCGCCTACGGACCTTAAACCGAACCTCATACGAGTCAAGAAACGCGATGACGAACGTGCCCACCGCCGCGAGGGCGGCAAGCGCGTTAAGGAATTTCAGCATTTGGGGACCTCCGATCGAGTCGTCGGCCGCCCGCGCACGGGATGCGTCGCAATGCCATTTTACTGCGAGTGTATGCACCCACAGCTGGTAAACGCAATAATTGCAAACATCTGTTCGATATTCATTCGCTTGTTCCATCGGACAATGGAGGCTGGCTGCGTTATCCCAAAAAACGGGTCAAACTCCAGTGCGGAGGCTGCCCCGAGAAGAGAATGGCATAGCAAGAACGTGGATGGACGAGAAGAGTGTCCGCAAGTCTCATGGCCATCACATCCCACCTGCCAAAGGGATGGGTGAGCGAGCGTTACTCCTGCTCGGACTCCTCGGCCTGCTTACGGCTGCGGATGAGGTGCGCCACGCCGATGCACAGCACCGCGCCACCAGCGATCCAAGTGAAGGTCACGCCATTGAGACCGGTCAGCGGGAGACCAGAGCCCTGCTTGTTTTTGACAATCAAAGCAGCAGTACCGTTGTCCGTGTTGGTCGTGTCAACCTTGACCAAATTGGAACCCATGGTGCTCGTCGTGACCGTGAGCTTGTTTTCTCCCACGCCCTCTGCTTTGTCGAGGCCAGTGGCTTTGATGGGGAAGGTGAAATCGTGGATGGCGTTGCAGCCGGCGAGCGTATGGGTTTCCTTGACGGTGTAGGTGCCGGCATCGAGGCCCTTGACGTTAATCTCGCCGGAGTCGGTGGTCGTGAACTCATAAGGCTTCTTATCGAGGGAGCCATCATCCTGGACATACATGCCCTTGGATGTAGTATCGTCGGGACCAGTGGCACAGATGGTGAACCTTACGCCGGCAAGTTTCTTACTCTCATCAGTCGCGTCCTTCTTGACGAGCTTGAGTGCATAGGTGTAGTTGCGCACGGTGTCGGACACAGACTCACCCTTGGTATCGTGGCCAGGGTTGTTGGAGTAGATGAGCTTGACGGTGTTGAAGTTGCCCGTGCCACCGACAACAACATGCTGGGACTTCTTCGGGTCGAGCTTGGCGCTGTACGTAACAACGACCCTTGTGTTCCCGTCGACAGAGACATCGGCCGCCTTGGCGGCAGCCTTAAGATCTTCAAACTTTACGCTCAAGAACGTCTTGCCATTTGAATCGGGATTAGACACGGTCACAGAAGTAGGCGTGATCTGAGTCTTATCAATCGCGGCCTTGACAGAGGACTTATCAACAGTCAAACCGGCAGACAGCTCATCGTAGAACTCATAATAGTAGGTGCCGAACGTGTCGACATTGTTTGCAACCGTGCCGGTCAGCATGTACTGAACGGTCTGACCCATCTGGGAGTCCGCCTTGTCGTGCCACCCGAAGCCCTTAGCATCGTCCTTGATCTGCTTCGTCACGGTCGGGATGCCCGTCTTCTCGGTAACGCTCACTGCGTCGCCGCCCACGACCGCAAAGATCGGCGAGGTACCGGTCTGCTTCTCATTCGTATTGAGCGAGCCGGTATCGGTCATGAACAGGTAGTAGCCGGCGCTCTCAGTGGTGAAAGTTTGACCGGCAGCAAAGGAATTGCCCTTAGCGGTAACACGCTTCTCTACAGCCAAGGCAATCTTGTTAAGGATGCTGCCCTGCGGCAAACTCGTGGTATCAGTGGTATTAGTGATCGTGGAAAGGTAGTCGGCAACATCAGAAGCGGTCGAGTTTTGGGTAATTCCAGGGGCGCTATTATTAACAAGCTCGTCCAGGACCGCAATCTCTGCCTCTGAACTCGCCCACTTAACGTTAGACGTAACTTTACCGGACGTTCCGTCCATAACGTCAGCAGTAAAAATCTGATACGCCTTGAACGAAGTGGGGCAATTGTCCGCGGCCTGGTTAATCGTGAGCGAATAGCTGGGGGCGGCACCCTCCTCAGCAAACGCCATGGTCACCGGGGCCATCACGCCGCCGAAGCTCAGCGCCGCCGTGAGGCCGGCGGTTACTGCCAGGCGTGCGATGTTCTTGTTCATGCTCATCTTCTTTTCCTCCGTTTTCCGGTTGGTTCTCATTCGATCGGTCATCATCTGTCTGTGTCTTAGCATCTGCTTCGCTACGTCTCGCCCCGCTCTCTGTGGGGCTGCCAGCTACTCTTTATGGCTGCCACCTCCCCGCTTGATCAGGAGCGCGACCACGATCAGTGCAGCTCCGGCGACCGCTGCGGCGGCCACGGCGTACATTGCCATATCGCCAGTCAAGGGCATAAAGCCTCCGGTGGTAATGCTAGGGGGCGTGCCGGCGGGCGTATTAATGATCGACGCCTCCAGGCTGCCCGTCGACCCGTCCGCGCTGTCGGCGCGCAGGGGCGACTCGGCCGTGATGGTGAGCTTGGGCTTGGCGGCGGCAACCTGGTCGACGTCCAGGCCCTCGGCCTTGACCGTCACGGAGCGCGCGCCCTCGAAGGCAGTGTAGCCCTTGGGCGCCCTGGGCTCGCGGACCCCCAGCTTGCCCGAGTCCACGCCCGAGACGGTCACGCGGCCGTCCTCGCCCGTGGTAACGGTGGCCTTGCCCTCTGCATCCCACATGCCGTCGGCCGCCAGCGTGCGACCGCGGTCGTCGGCGATGCTCAGGACCGCCCCGGCAAGCGGTTTGTCGCCGTCGCTGCCGCGCTTGGTGAGCGCGAGATCCCAGGTGTAGGCGCACGCGTCGTCGCTCGGCGTGCGGGTGAAGCCGGCGTCGCCGGACTGGTCGGCAAAGGGAGAGCGCGGGTAGCGCAGGTAGACCTCGTTGGGGTTGCCCTTCGCGATGCCGTGGTTGCACGCGCTGTTGAGCGGCGCGTTGTACACGGCGACCACGCGGGCGCCCGCGGTGAAGGCGTCGGCCCCGCCGAGCGCGGCGATGAGGTCGCCGGTGCGCACGGTGAAGGTTCCGTCCGCCGCTACCTTGGTGGCGCACTGGGCAGTGATGTCGATCCAGCCCTTCGCGGGCTCGGTGACGGCGTGGCCGTCCTTGCCGGTCTGGACCGCGTCGAAGCCACCATCCACGCCCGCCACCACGTACACGCGCATGCTCGCGGCCACCTTGGAGGGGTCGAGCCCCGCGCCCATGGTGTCGACGAACTGCACCGTATAGGTATCGTAGGCCGTAAGGCCCGCCGGGATCGTGGCAGAGAGGCGCCAGTACAGGTCGTCGGCGACCGTGGCGTCGGCGGCCTTCTGCCAGGAGGCGGTGCCGTCCTCCAGCACGTGCTTGGCCACCTTGGGCGTCGCGGCCTTGGGCTTGACGGTGACGGCGCTGCCGCCGACCAGGACCATGATCGGCGCGGTGCCGGCCTCGCCCTGGGCGATAGCGTCGTCGTCGGCGACGATGAGCCAGTAGCCACAGGGCAGCTCGGCCGCCCTGCCCGCGTTAAGGGCCACGGACGCGGCACCAGAGCTCTGGAGGGAACGAGCGAGCTGTGCGCTCAGCGCGCTCGTAAGGTGGGAATCGGCGTTGAGCCACTCGGCAGCTTCCTGCGCGGTGGTCTGGAATTTGGGCATGCCGGCGCTGTGCAACACAGGCAGTGCGGCGTCGCGCGCGGCGTCGCTTGCCCAGGCGAGGTCGGTGGCAATCTTGGCGTCGTTGTCGCCATCGATGACGTTGGCGTCAAAGATCTGGTAGGCGTCGTAGCTGCTCGCCACGGTGCCGCTCACCGTGATGGAACCGGTCGAGGTCGGCGCGGCCTGCGCGGATGCGGGGAACACAACCGCGCAGGTGCCGATCACGAGGGCAAGCAGCGCAAACAAGATCGGGAAGGAGCAAACTTTCTTATTCACGACGCTCACCTCCCTTCGCATTCGCCTTGCGACGAATGTGCATCCAGGCCGCAGCAGCGCAAAGCACCGCCGCGCCGGCAAGGTACGTCAGAGTGACGCCCGACATACCAGAAAGGGGCAAAGAGGTGGAGTAGGTGTTGGTGAAGGTGGGGCCGTGCTCCTCGGGCTTGGTACTGTCGAAGTTGACGGGGACCTGGTCCTTTTCGGCAATATCCTTGCCATCGACGTCCTTGATCTGGGTGTAGGTCACCTTCGTGGGCTCGATTTTTCCGCCTTTTTGGTCCGTCATCGTGACATCAAATCGATAGACCGACTTGTCGTACTTGTAGCGCGAGAACAGCGAACCATCGGTTTTCTCGCGCGCAAAGTACGTGAAGGTCTTGGAAGCGCCACGGCCCGTGGAGTCGCCCGCGACGTCGGAATTCGTCGTGATATCAGAGAGTGAGTACTCAATCCCCTTATCAGAGCCATCTAAGAACGAAAGCGTCTGCTCCTTGCTATCGCCAGTAGTTTTGGTCTCACGAATAATGTTCTGAAAACTGCCATCGGTCGCAAGTTGAAGCGTAAACTCCTTCATCTCGCCACCCTTAACGACCTTAGTCGCCTTGGGAGTCCAGGAACCAAGAGAGTCATAGGGCTTAATTTTGTTGGTAAAGGTCGGGTTATCGGTCGGGTTATCCTTGTTACCGATAGCAACCGTAGCCGTTGTTTTGTCCTCTGAGTACCCAACGGAATAGTCTCTGGAACCAAGTTGTACGAAGCCGTTATCCTCCACGGCCTTTTTATAGACGGTTACTTCTTTTACCTTGTAATAATTAATAGGAATCGTCATGAGATGGTCAGTTTTGTATGCATTGCTATCAACTGTTGCCACGATCTTGTAAATGGTCTTATCGAATTTGGTGTCCAATTCGTTTTGGCCGCTGATGGGTTCCTCAACGAGATAGAAAACGTATTGTCCAGAAGAATAGTCCTTGCCAGAGTCGAAGGTGATATTGCCGTTGGATTCATCGACAGTTGCCTCACCTGCAACAGTGCAATCGCCCATATCTAATGTGTCGTCCTCTTTCCAAGAAGGCGGCTTGACACCGTTACCATCCTGGCGCAGCAGCTGAAACTTGTACTTGTGTCCCTCAAGGCTTTGTGAGTTTCCCTCTGCATCTTTAAGCACCTTAGTAGCGTAGAGCTTCATGTTTGGATAAACACTCAGATCTTTGACTTCGCCGACGGTGAGGTCGCCGTTGGTCATGATGCCACCGCCATGGGTGTACGAGTAGTTGCCGCTGATGATGGTCGTAGCCTGCGCTTGCGCATTTTGTATGGCACCGGCGGACGGATTGGCTGCCAAACCGAACATATACTTGGCCTCGGCACCGCCATTAGGATCGATGGTGATCTCATTGCCGTCACAGGTGCCCTTCCAGCCAGCCGAGCCACCGCCGAGCATCTTACCGAGAACGACTGCGACCGTCTTATCGCTGTCATTCTTGCGCACGAGGAAAAAATCCTTGTGGCCGGCGTCTTTGAAGGTTGAGGTAATGTAGTGAGAATCGCTGTCCTCGTTCTTGCCATTACCTCCGGCAGACATGTGATCACTAAGACCATGGTCCGTATTGTTGTAGATTGCGGCACCATTTGAATGCGAGACAATCGTCTCGCCCGTAGGGCAGGCACCGATGCCACCACCCCAGCCGCCGGCCTCATTATTAGTGATCAGCGTCTTTACGATGTTGAGCTTGCCGCCCTTCTGGATAAAGACACCGCCGCCGCCCCAGTCGCCACCACGTTTCTGACCCGTCATCGTTTTGTTATTCGTAATGTAAATCTTGCTGTTCTCACCAGCGCAAATTGTTGCATTCGTGCCAACATTGTCGCCACCTTCGCCGCCTGCGACACGTAGACCGCCGCCCTCGGCGTTATCGGATTCGTTGCCGGCAATCGTGCCGCCAGTCATTTCAAAGCTAATGTTCTTGCCGTTGTTCTTACTGTAGAAACCTGCGTAGACGCCGCCGCCAGCCTCACGGGAATAGTTAGCCGTAACGAAACCACTCGTTATGCTGAGCTTGCCACCGTGTGTGCATGCAATGCCGCCGCCACCGAGCAGACCATTGTTGAAAAGATTACTGTCAGTGATACGATCGTCAGCTCGGTTGTTTGTTATACAGGCAGAGCCGCTAATGGTAACGTTTGCGCCCTTGGTATAAACACCGCCACCGTAGCCACCGTCGCCGGTGTCGTCACCATTGTTGATGGGATTTCCATACGTAGCGGTGCCAGAGATAATTCCGCCTGCAAGATTCAGGGTGGCTCCAAAGTTAGCTAAGACGCCGCCGCCAGCAGCCGCCTTGTTTCCCGCAACCACACCGCCTGTCATTTCGAGCTTGGGATTCGTGCCCGCTATGCACAGGCCACCGCCCCAGCCGCCGCCGTTGCCGTCGGTGACGTAACCGCCCGCGATTTTGACCGTACCCTCGGAATAAATCACATGGCCGTCGGGGCTCAGGTTGGCAG
>CAJMJM010000044.1 GCA_905213725.1 Collinsella aerofaciens | reverse complement strand
GAGGTCATGAGCAAGAACGCCTAAGTTCGAGCTCCCTGTTACGTAATCCGCGAGAACATCTCTCGCACTCTTTGGAGGTTTAAGTTGGCTACCCAGAAGATCCGCATTCGCCTCAAGGGCTATGATCACGAGGTCGTCGATCAGTCCGCGAAGCTCATCGTCGAGACCGCTCAGAAGACCGGCGCTCGCGTTTCCGGTCCTGTCCCCCTGCCCACCGAGCGCAACCTGTACACGGTTATCCGCTCGCCGCACGTGAACAAGGACTCCCGTGAGCAGTTCGAGATGCGCACTCACAAGCGCCTCATCGACATCCTCGACCCCACCTCGGGCACCGTTGATTCGCTCATGCGTCTCGACCTCCCCGCTGGCGTCGACATCGACATCAAGCTCTAAGCGATATCGCTCATAGCTTAAAGGGCCCCGCTGCCGTTACGGTAGCGGGGCCCTTTTGTTTAGCATGATGGGATTGGACCGCCGGATAAGGCTGCCGAGCGGCTGGCTGTGGCGCCCTATTCGCTCGCGGGACGCAGCGATGCCTCCTCAAAATGGAAGGATCGCAAACCGCCTTCCGTTTCGATACACGCGCGACCAAAGCCATCGACGGTTTTAAAGATGCCGCGTGCCAGCTCGTCGCCGGCAGGGGAACGGGCGATAACGTGCTCCCCAATCCAATTGAGGTGGGCGATATATTCGTCGTGGACGGGCGCGAGCGGACCGGCATCTTCTTCCTTGGCGTTGAGGCGCTCTGCCCAGGCATCTGCAGCGTCTATAACTGCGTGATAGACCTCATCGAGGAGCATGTCGACGGCAGGTACGCTCTCGTTGAGATCCGAGAGACCGATTGCCGGCAGGCCGCCATCGGGCACCTCTTGGGGCGCATAGTTCACATTGACGCCAATGCCGCAGACGGCGAAAGGTTTGCCTTCGTTATCGCGTGCGGCCTCGACCAGAATGCCGCCGAGCTTGCGTCCTCGCGCGACAAGGTCGTTGGGCCATTTAAGGCGAATCTCGTTTGCAAGACCCTGCTTTTCGAGTGCTTCAAGCACCGCTAGGCCGCTGACGGCGGCAAGACCAGAGAACTTTGCAGGATTAACGCATGGGCGCAGGACAATCGAAAGCAATAAGTTGCCGACGGTTGAGTCCCACTTGTGCCCGCGCCGGCCGCGTCCTGCTGTTTGAGCCCGGGCGGCAAGTCCTGTGCCGTGCGGCGCTCCCTGTTTTCCTGCTTCGAGCAGGTCATCGTTGGTCGATCCGGTTACGTCGACTATCGTTAATTTGGCATCCATAACGGTTGCTACCTCCTAAGTTAATAAGGCAATCGCGTAATGGTGTCGAGAGATAGACACAATGTGAAGCCTTTGTCGCATTTGGACAATTTAATGTTAACACGTCAACAACGACTAAAATGCGCTATCCTCTCTTGGTCGATGTAAACACGTCAACAACTCAAAGGAGGCTAGTGATGGGTTTCACGATTCTTGGAACAGGCTCGGCGCTTCCTGAGCGCAGTGTTTCCAATGACGAGCTGTCTGAGTTCCTCGATTCCTCGGATGAGTGGATGTTTACCCGCACAGGGATCATGAGCCGCCACGTCTGTACCACCGAGTCACTTGACGACCTTGCCGTAGCGGCGAGCGAGCGGGCACTCCAGGTGTCCGGAATCGACGCGAGCCAGCTGGATCTGATCGTCTGCTCGACGACGACGGGTGACCACCTTGTTCCCGCTGAGGCGTGTGCCGTTGCTGAGCGACTAGGAGCGGCGTGCCCTGCCTTCGATGTCTCGGCGGCCTGTGCCGGCTTCGTGTTTGCGCTCGATGTCGCCGAGGGCTATATCGAGCGCGGTCGTGCCGAGCGCGTGCTTATCGTTGCTGCTGAGCAGATGACGCGCGCGCTCGACTGGACCGACCGCGCCACCTGCGTGCTCTTTGGCGAGGGGGCAGGCGCCGCAGTGATTGGGGCTGGGGGAGACAGTCCCCTTGCCGTTGAGCTTTCGACGGCGCCCGACGTCGAGACGTTACACGTTCCCGGTCTGGTCGGCACCTCGCCGTTTAAGGCTTCCGCAGATAGCAAGAGCGTGCTGTCCATGAATGGCCGCCGCGTGTTCAAGTTCGGCGTCAACGCCATCTGCGACACGGTCCATAAGCTTGCGGGCGATGCGGGCATTTCGGTCGAAGACATCGACCATTTTGTATTCCATCAGGCTAACGAACGAATCCTGAGTCAGGCGGTCAAGCGCCTCGGCGTGCCAGATGAGCGCGTGGTTCGAACGCTGCGCGAGACCGGCAACATTTCGAGCGCCTGCATTCCCTTTGCGTTTGACCGTCTGGCACGCACCGACGCACTGAATGCGGGCGACACCATCGCCCTCGTTGGATTTGGCGCCGGCCTGGATATAGGTGGCTATCTGCTTCGTTGGAAGTAGTTGCACATAGGAAAAAACGCCCCTAGGGCACAAACAAAGGAGAACTACCATGGCAGATCAGAAGACCTTCGAGCGCGTTTGCGACGTTATCCGCGAGACCGCCGGTCTTGACGATGTCGAGATGAAGCCCGAGTCCACGCTCGAGGAGATTGGTCTCGACAGCCTGGGCACCGTCGAGATCCTCGTCGCCGTCGAGGACGAGTTTGGCATCCAGCTCGATACCGAGGAGAACCCCAAGACGGTCGGCGAGTTCGCCGATACGGTCGAGGCGGCATTGGAGAAGTAGAGATGCTCAAGACTCCTCTCTGCGATCTGCTCGGCATCGAAAAGCCCGTGTTCCAGGGCGGTATGGCCTGGATTGCCGATGCCTCGCTGGCGTCCGCAGTGTCCGAGGCGGGTGGCTTAGGCATCATCGCGGCCATGAACGCCGACGCCAACTGGCTTCGCGACCAGATTCATGAGCTGCGCGCCAAGACGGATAAGCCCTTTGGCGTCAACGTCATGCTCATGAGCCCGTTTGCCGACGAGGTCGCGCAGGTCGTGATTGACGAGCGAGTGCCGGTCGTCGTGACGGGCGCCGGCAATCCCGCCAAGTACATGAAGGCGTGGAACGAGGCGGGCATCAAGGTCATCCCGGTCGTTGCCTCGGAGGCGCTGACGCGTCTCGTGGCGCGACGCGGGGCCACGGCGGTTGTTGCAGAGGGTACCGAATCGGGCGGCCATATTGGCGAGACCTCGACGATGGCACTGGTGCCGCAGGTCGTCGATGCGGTCGACATTCCCGTTGTGGCCGCCGGCGGTATTGCCGACGGCCGCGGCGTGGCGGCCGCCTTTATGCTGGGCGCCGAAGGCGTGCAAGTGGGTACGCGCTTTCTGGTCGCAGACGAGTGCACCGTCTCGGAGCAGTACAAAGAGATGGTCCTGAAGGCCAACGACACTTCGACGCGTGCGACCGGTCGCTCGACGGGACATCCAGTGCGCGCCCTCAAGAGCCCCTTCACCAACGCCTATGCCAAGAGCGAGGGTTCCGGCGCGAGTGCCGAGGAGCTCGGTGCTATGGGAACCGGTGCGCTGCGTAAGGCCGCCAAGGACGGCAACTACGAAGAGGGTTCGTTTTTGTGTGGACAGATTGCCGGCATGGTTAGCGAGCGCCAGAGCGCGCGTGAAATCGTTGACGATCTGGTCGATGGCGCCGAGCGCGTCCTGAAGGGTGCGTCCGCATGGGTAGCGTAGCGTTTCTGTTTGCCGGCCAGGGTGCCCAACACCCCGCGATGGGCGTCGACCTGATCGAGGCATCGCCGGCGGCCGCCGAGGTGTTCGCCATTGTCGACGAGGTGCGCCCGGGGACCAGCGAGCAGTGTCGGAGCGCCTCCAAGGAGGAGCTCTCGCAGACCGAGAACACGCAGCCGTGCGTGTTCGTTCACGACCTGGCAGCGGCTACCGCTCTGCGTGAGCGCGGCGTGGTGCCTGCCGCCTGTGCGGGATTCTCGCTGGGCGAGGTCGCTGCACTCACCTTTGCGGGGGCATTCGATACGCGAGCGGGTTTTGAGCTCGTGTGTGAGCGCGCGGCATTGATGGCCACGGCGGCCGAGCGTCACCCCGGCGGCATGCGCGCCGTCATCAAACTTGATGCTGCGCAAGTCGAGAACCTGGCTGCGCAGGCCGGCGAGGACTGCTGGCCGGTCAACTACAACAGTCCCCAGCAGACGGTTGTGGCCGGAGCGCCCGATGCGCTGCAGACCCTCGACGTCCTAGTAAAAGAGGCTGGCGGCCGGGCCATGAAGGTCGCGGTGTCGGGTGCATTCCATAGCCCCTATATGGCCGAGGCGACTGAGGGACTGGCGACGTATATCCAAGCCGGCCACGCGCCGTCTCCGCTGCTGATTCCGGTCATGGCAAATATGACGGCGGCGCCCTATCCGGCGGACTCGCGAGCAGTATCGGATGTCTTGGCCAACCAGGTGAGCAATGCCGTGCGCTGGGTCGATACGCTGCATGCTCTGCGGGATCAAGGCATCGACACATTTATTGAGGTCGGCCCCGGCAAAACGCTGTCCGGCCTGGTCAAGCGTACGCTGAGCGACGTTCGTGTGTATTCGTGCGAGACGGCCGAGCAGGTCGCAGCTATTGCCGACGAGCTCGCATAGTCCACAGGGCTGCAACCCGAAAGGAATGACATGGGCAACTTGAACAACGGCACGCTCGAGCGCAACGAATCACGTCGCGTGGCACTGGTCACGGGCGGCTCGCGGGGTATCGGCCGCGCCTGCGCTGTCGGTCTGGCGGAGGACGGCTTTGATATCGCCGTCGTCTATGCCGGCAGCGTCGATGCGGCGCGCGAGACGTGCGAAGCCTGTGAGGCGGCTGGCGCCGCGGCACGCGCATATCAATGCGACGTGGCCGATCCCGCTGCCGTCAACGCGTGCGTGGAAGCGGTCCTCAACGACTTTGGCTCCATTTGGGCGCTCGTCAACAACGCTGGCATCACCCGCGATGGCCTGCTCATGCGCATGGGCGATGACGCCTTCGATCGCGTGCTCGATGTCAATCTTAAAGGCACGTTCAATACGACGCGCGCGCTCACCAAGACCTTTATGCGCCAGCGCGGCGGTTGCGTCGTCAACATGAGCTCGGTCGTGGGCCTGATGGGCAATGCCGGGCAAGCCAACTATGCTGCCTCCAAGGCGGGCGTGATCGGTCTGACCAAGGCGGTGGCGCGCGAGCTTGCGCCCCGCGGCGTACGAGTGAACGCGGTCGCCCCCGGGTTTGTCGAGACCGATATGACGGCAAAGCTCTCTGAGAAGGTGCGTGCGGCAACCGAGGAGCAGATTCCCCTTAAGCGTATGGCGCAGCCCGAAGAGGTGGCCGGTGTGGTGCGATTTTTAGTGAGCGATGCGGCTGCCTACATTACGGGCGAAGTCATACGCGTCGACGGCGGAATGGCGATGTAGAAACCAGGGCCGAAGAACGGCTTGGATGAGGAGACCATGATGGAACAGAGAGTTGCAATCACCGGCATAGGTGCCGTATCGCCGCTCGGCAACACCGCGCTTGCCACCTGGGCGGCAATGTGCGCTGGCACGTGCGGCATCGGCCCGATTACGCACTTCGATACCGATGCGTTTGCCGTCAAGGTAGCGGCCGAGGTCAAGGGCTTTGACGGCAACGAGTACTTTGGCAAGCGTGATGCAAAGCATCTGGACCCCTGCGTTCAGTTTGCGATGGCGGCTTCGGACGAGGCCATGCGCGATGCGGGCTTTGATGTCGAAGGCGCCATCGATCGCGAGCGCCTGGGCGTCTACGTGGGCTCGGGCGTGGGCGGCATGACGACGCTCGTCGACAACGTCCATACGATTGCCGAACGTGGGCCCCGCCGCGCATCGCCCTATATGATCGCGATGATGATCCCCAACATGGCATCGGGCAATATCGCAATCCGCCACAAGGCAAAGGGCCCGACCCTGCCCGTGGTGACCGCGTGCGCAACCTCGGCCCATGCGGTGGGCGAGGCGTTCCGCGCCATCAAGCACGGCTATGCCGACGCGATCCTCGCGGGCGGCGCCGAGGCTGCAATTATCCCCGATGCCGTTGCGGGCTTTACGTCCTGCCGCGCATTGACCACCAACCCCGATCCCGCGACGGCCTGCCGTCCGTTCGATGCAGACCGCGACGGCTTTGTGATGGGCGAGGGCGCCTGCGTGCTCGTGCTCGAGAGCATGGAACATGCGCAGGCGCGCGGTGCGCACATTTATGCCGAGGTCGTGGGCTACGGCAACACCGATGATGCCTATCACATCACGAGTCCTGATCCCGAGGCTGCCGGCATTGCCCGCGCGATATCGCTGGCGGTGACCGAGGGCGACGTCAAGCCTTCCGAGGGTCTCTACATCAATGCCCACGGCACATCGACCAAGCTCAACGATTCGTCCGAGACGGCGGGCATTAAGCGTGCGCTCGGCGAGGACGCGGCGCGCGCCGCGCACGTCTCGTCGACTAAGTCGATGACCGGCCACATGATCGGTGCCACGGGCGCCATCGAGGTCATGGCCTGCGCCATGGCGCTCGAGCAGGGCGTGGTGCCGCCGACCATTAACTACCGCACGCCCGATCCCGCCTGCGATCTTGACTACACGCCCAATCGCGCAGTTCGCGCCGACCTTACCTGGGCGCTTTCGACCAACCTAGGCTTTGGCGGGCACAACGCCGCCATCGCGCTGCGTAGATATACGAGGAGCTAGAGCATGGATTCCAAAAGACTTGCCGAGATAGCCGATGTGATGGAGGACCGCGGCCTTACGCGCGTGCGCGTTGAGGAGCCCGATGGCACCGCGGTCGAACTCGCGCGCGCGAGCGCCGCACAGCCGGTTGCCGTGCCCATGCCCATGCCGAGCGCTATGGCCGCTCCAGTTGCAGCTCCCACAGTCGCGCCTGCCGCACCGGAGCCCGCCGCGCAGACACCTGCCGCCGCACCGGAGCCCAAGGGCACCGAGGTGACCGCTCCCATGGTCGGCGTTTTCTATGCTGCCCCGGCGCCGGGCGACGAACCGTTTGTGCACGTGGGCTCCAAGGTCAAGGCTGGCGAGACCCTTTGCATCATCGAGGCCATGAAGGTTCTCAACGAGGTGACGGCAGAGGCGGATGGCGAGGTGCTCGAGATCTGCGTGGTCGACGGCGACCTCGTGGAGTTTGGCAGCTGCCTCATGAGGATCGGATAGGTGATATCCATGAACAAAGAAGAGCTCAAGAAGCTGTTACCGCATCGCGAGCCGATGCTTTTGCTCGACGAGGCCGAGCTGGTGGGCGACGAGGCCCACGGCAAGATCACGATCACGGGCGACGAGTACTTTTTGCAGGGGCATTTTCCGGGAAACCCGGTCGTCCCCGGCGTGATTCAGTGCGAGATGCTCGCCCAGAACTGCTGCGTGCTGCTGATGGGCGATGAGGAGGTGCGCGGCGCGACGCCGTTCTATACGAGCCTCGATAAGGTGCGCTTTAAGCGTCCGGTGCGCCCGGGCGACACGGTTGATCTGGTGTGCACCATCACGCGTGCGCGCGGGCCGTTCCGCTTTGCGACGGGTACTGCGAGCGTCAACGGTGAGGTTTGCTGCCGCGCCGATATGTCCTTTGCACTCATGCACGAAAGTTAAGGAAGGCTTCATGTTCGACAAAGTGCTCATTGCCAACCGTGGCGAAGTCGCGGTCCGTGTTATCCGCGCGTGCCGCGATATGGGCATCAAGACCGTCGCCGTTTATTCCACGGCCGATGCGGACGCGCTGCATGTGCAGCTTGCCGACGAGGCGTATTGCATCGGCGGCCCGCGTCTTGCCGAGAGCTACCTCAACGACGATGCCGTGCTCACCTGTGCCGTGAAGTCGGGGGCAAAGGCGATCCATCCTGGCTACGGTTTCTTTTCCGAGAAGGCGAGCTTCGTGCGCGACTGCGACAAGTATGGCCTGGCGTTTGTTGGTCCTTCGGCCAAGGTGATCGACAGCATGGGCGACAAGGACGCCGCACGTCGAACGGCTGCCGCGGCGGGCGTGCCCATCGTGCCGGGCTGCGATTTGCTCAAAAGTCCCGAGGAGGCAACGGCCGAGGCTGAGCGCATTGGCTGCCCCGTGCTTATTAAGGCGCGTGCGGGCGGCGGCGGTCGCGGTATTCGTAAGGTCGAGCGCGTGGAAGATGCGGCAAAGGCCTTTATTGAAGCACGCGCCGAGGGCGAGGCCGTTTTTGGCGACGGCGAGTGCTACATGGAGAAGTTCGTCGCGCCGGCGCATCACGTTGAGGTGCAGATTATGGCCGATAAGCAGGGCCATGTGTTTTCGCTCGGCGAGCGCGAGTGCTCGGTGCAGCGGCGCAACCAAAAGCTTATCGAGGAGAGCCCCGCGCCGTGCCTCGACGGACACGACGACATTCGTGCTCGCATGCACAAGGCAGCGCGTGACCTGGCTCGTGCCGTCGGCTACGAAGGAGCCGGTACCATCGAGTTCCTGTATTCGGACGACGGCAATTTCTACTTTATGGAAATGAACACGCGCTTGCAGGTGGAGCATCCGGTTACGGAGTTTGTGACCGATACCGACTTGGTCAAGTGGCAGCTGCGCGTGGCAGCCGGCCAGCCTCTGCCCTTTGAGCAGGAGGACATGCCGGTCCGCAACCACGCCATGGAGTGCCGCATCAATGCCGAAACGCCGGACTTTCTGCCGTCCTGCGGAACGGTCACCGCGTTGCGAGTGCCGGGTGGTCCGCGCGTGCGCTGGGATTCCGCCATTTTTACCGGTGCGAAAGTTCCGCCGTACTACGACTCCATGCTTGGCAAGCTCATCGTGTGTGCGCCCACGCGTGACGGCGCCATTCGCAAGATGCGCTCGGCCCTGGGCGAGCTCGTGATTGAGGGCGTGAGCGAAAACAGCGAGCTTCAGCTCGACGTGCTGGCAAACGACGAGTTCTTGTCGGGCATGTATCACACCGATCTGATGGGGCATCTCTATGCTGATGAATAGAAAAGCGAAGACGGTCAACGTCCTCGAGGGACCGATGACCGAGTCGTGCGCCGAGTTTCCCGCGCGCCACGTGTTTATCAAGTGCCCGGAGTGCCGCCGCGTGATCGATGAGGCGCGCCTGCACGACAACCTCGAGGTCTGCCCTCGTTGCGGCAAACACTTTCGCGTGAGCGGGCGCGACCGCATGCGCATGACGATTGACGAGGGCACGTTTGAGGAATGGGATGCCAGTCTGGTGCCGGAGGACTTCCTTTCGTTTCCCGGCTATGCCGACAAGCTCAAGAGCGTGAGCGAACGTTCGGGCGAGCGCGATGCCGTTGTGTGCGGCAAGGGCAAAATCTGCGGTTGCGATACGGCGCTCTTCTTTATGGACGCCAACTTTATGATGGGCTCGATGGGTTCCGTGGTGGGCGAGAAGATCTGTCGCACATTTGAGCGAGCGACCGAGCTTGGATTGCCAGTTGTCGGCTTTACCGTTTCGGGCGGTGCGCGCATGCAAGAGGGCGTGACATCGCTTATGCAGATGGCCAAGATTTCTGCGGCGGTTAGGCGCCATAGCGAGGCGGGCGGCCTGTATATCACGGTGCTCACCGACCCCACGACCGGCGGCGTAACCGCGAGCTTTGCCATGGAGGGCGACATTATCCTGGCCGAGCCCGATGCCCTGACGGCATTTGCCGGCCCGCGCGTGATCGAGCAGAACATGCACAAGCGCCTGCCCAAGGGATTCCAGCGCTCCGAGTTTTTGCTGGAGCACGGCTTTTGCGATGCCGTTGTTCCGCGTGGCGAGATTGCGCTCACGGTAGGCGAGCTGCTGGCGCTGCACGAAGGGCACGCGCCCGGCCTGGGGGCTCCGCATGAGATCGTGCATACGGGTCACCGCGGCAAAAAGCTGGGACACTTGTTTAAGCGCTCGGCGGCACCAAAAACCGCGCTCGAGATTGTCAAGCAGACCCGCTCGGCAGATCGCGCCACGGCGGGCGAGATGATCTCGCTGGGCCTGGATGGATTTGTGGAGCTGCATGGCGACCGTTACTTTGGCGACGACGCCGCCGTGGTGGCTGGCATTGGCTGGAAAGACGGGCGACCCGTAACGGTCATCGCCATCGAGCGCGGTACCACGACCAAAGCGCGCATGCGTCGCAACTTTGGCATGGCGCATCCCGAGGGCTACCGCAAAGCGCGTCGCCTGATGCGCCAGGCCGAAAAGTTTGGTCGACCGGTTCTGTGCCTGGTCGATACTTCGGGTGCGTTTTGCGGCATCGGTGCCGAGGAACGCGGTCAGGGCGAGGCCATCGCCCAGAATCTCATGGAGATGAGCGGCCTTAAGACGCCGATTGTCTCGGTGGTAATAGGCGAGGGCGGCTCTGGTGGCGCGCTGGCGCTGTCCGTGGCCGACCGCATCCTGATGCTCTCGAGCTCGGCCTATTCGGTCGTGAGCCCCGAGGCCTGTGCGTCGATTCTGTGGAAGGATACCGAGCGCGCGAATGAGGCCGCCGAAGCGCTTAAGCTCACGGCCCCCGATCTGTTGGCGCTCGGCATCATCGACGGCATTGTTGATGATAGGGGCCTGTCGCATGAGGAGATCGCCGGTGCCGTCATGTCCTCGGCATTTGATGCCTTCGATACGCTTGGGCGGCTCGACGACGCGACCCTCACAAACCTCCGCTACGAAAAGTACCGCGCAATCGGTCAGTATCGCACGATGTGACAAAGGGACAGTCCGCATGTCACATTGGGAAAGGGTTCCTGTGTCACAAGTTTCTAACACCTCGTTTACAACGACGGTCTCATCAAACGCCATGGCCGTGGTGGACTATCTGTCCAAAAGCATGATGTCGGCGTTACCGTTTATTGTCTGCGCGGCGTTGTTCCGCACCGTCGCCGTCATTATGGGCGAAGGCATGCTGGGCCTATGGTCTGCCGATTCCGAAATCTATCGCCTGTTCTACAGTTGGCTCTATAACGCCGGCTACTACTTTTTGCCCATTTATCTTGGTTGGGCGGCCGCCCGCCAGCTCGGTTGCTCGGAGCAGCTGGGCATGATGCTGGGCGGCGTATTGATTGCGCCCGATCTGCTTAAGCTCGTCGATGCCGCATCGACGACGGGGGCATCGATGACTTCCGTGTATGGGCTGCTTCCCGCGCCGGGCAACGATTACACGACGACTGTTATTCCGGTTCTCATCTCGGTGCCTGTGCTATGGCAAGTGGAGTGTTTCTTTCGGCGCGTTATCCCTAAGGCCGTGGCGTTTTCGTTCGTTCCGTTTGCAACCATGCTTGTCATGGTTCCGGTTTCGCTGTGCATTACGGCGCCGGCGGGCAGCTATCTGGGCATGCTGTTGGGACAGCTTATGTTTATGCTTGGCAATTCCGGTGGCAGCGTGTCGCTGTTCACGCTCATGGGGCTTGCCGCGGGCTGGGAGTTCCTAAAGATCGCCGGCGTCAGCAACGTTGTCCTATCGCTCGCCTATGCGCAGTTTATGAGTGTGGGAACGGATTCGTGCATTTTGATCGCTGCGACGATGGCAACGTTCGCCGTTTGGGGCATGCCTTTTGGCGCGTCGCTCCGCGTTGCGGATAAGGACGAGAAGGCGCTCATGCTGGGCTATTCGATCTCGGGTGTTCTTGGCGGCGTAAGCGAGCCGGCGCTGTACGGTTGCGGCTTTAAATATGGCAGGTGCCTGACGTGCATGGCCATTGGCGGCGCCGTCGGAGGCCTTGTTGCGGCCGTGGGCCACGTTACGGCCTATACCATCGGCATGACGAATGTCCTTATGGTCATTGGCTTTGCCACGGGCGGCATCTCGAACCTGCTGTGGTGCTGCGTTGCCGGCGGTGTGGCATTTGCGGTGTCTGCGGCGCTGAGCTACTGCTTTGGCGTGGTGCCGGCGCAGGGACAGGCGACGGAGGACGGAGCCGATTCGCCCGAAACAGTGGCGAGCGCTGCTGAAGTAAGCGCATAAACCTGCGCGACAAAAGGACGATTCTTTTGTCATGCTCCAAGGCCGTGGCCCGCGCGGGCTGCGGCCTCTTTGTATCTGGGAGACAAAGTGGCTACACTACAATCCGTTTGAGCAATAGATATATAGGTAGTGCCGTGGGGGCGGATGTAGATGGTCGAGTGGATTGTTAAGCGCGCACAGGGCGACCGTGCGCGCGTGGGCACGTTGACGGGCGTGGTGTGTATTCTCGCCAATGTTGCGCTTTGTGCTGCGAAGGGCGCAATCGGTGTGGTTTCGGGATCGGTTTCGATTGTGGCGGATGCCATGAACAACCTGTCCGATGCCAGCTCGAATATCGTGAGCGTGCTGGGCTTTAAGCTGGCGAGCAAGCCCGCCGACCCCGAGCATCCATACGGCCATGGTCGCTACGAGTACCTCTCGGGTCTTGTCGTGGCGGCGCTCGTGCTTCTCATTGGCCTTGAACTGGTGAAGTCCTCGTTTGAGCGTATCATCCACCCCGAACCTGTCGAGTTCTCGCTTGCCCTGGTGGCAGTCCTGGCGCTTTCGATGGTTGTTAAGCTGTGGATGGCGGCGCTCAACCAAAAGCTCGGCGACCGTATCGAGTCCGAGACACTGCATGCGACTGCCCAGGATTCCAAGAACGATGTTCTTGCCACAGGCGCCGTGCTGGCATGTGCAATTGTTTCGCAGGTGACGCACATCAATCTTGACGCATGGGTCGGACTTGCCGTTGGCGCCTATATTGGCTGGAGCGGCTTTGAACTTATTCAAGATACGGTGAGCCCGCTTTTGGGTCAGTCGCCCGATCCTAAGCTGGTCAAGCACATTCGAGACAAGATCATGAGCTATCCCGGCGTTTTGGGAGTTCACGATTTGATGGTTCACGACTACGGCCCGGGCAGGAAGTTCGCAAGCGCTCACGCCGAGATGGCAGCCGAGGCCAGCCCGCTGGAAAGTCACGACACGCTCGATAACATCGAGCAGTCGTTTAGGGTCGAAGACGGCATGATCGTCACACTCCATTACGATCCCATCGTGACCGACGATCCAAAGGTGACAAGCATGCGTCTGCGCATCAACGCCATGGCCCAGGAGATCGATGGTCGCCTTTCAATTCACGATTTGCGCTGTGTGCCGGGTCCTACGCACACTAACGTGATCTTTGACTGTGTGCGTCCCTCGGATCTGCAGATGAGTGCCGAAGACTTAAAGCACGCGCTGGCGAAACGTGTCGAATCCGAATATCCCAAGTCGATTGCCAAGATCACGATCGACGAAGACTATGTAGGCCATACCCACGAGTAGAGCCGCGCCGATAAAGCTAGTTATATAGAAGGGGAGAGCATGAAGCGTCTATATCTACTCCGCCACGGCCAGACAGAATTCAACGTTAAAAAGCTCGTCCAGGGTCGCTGCGATTCACCGCTCACCGACTTAGGCCGTCAGCAAGCCGGGATGGCAGCCGCATGGCTCAAAGCCCACGGCGTCGTCCCCGACAGAGTGGTCTCATCACCCTTAGGCCGAGCCATGGACACGGCAAGTCTCGTCGCATGCGAGCTCCTCGGCCCGGACGCAGCAGCCGAGCCCTGCGAAGGCATTATCGAGCGCTGCTACGGCACCTTCGAAGAAGGCCCGCACGACGCTCTGCCCACCGACGTCTGGGATCCAGGCGAGGACTTAATCCCATTCGGAGGAGAAGGAAGCCAGGCACTGCAAGAGCGCATGGTAGACACCCTCACCAATATCATGGGCGCCGAGGGCATCGAAACCCTCCTAGCAGTAAGCCACGGCAGCGCCAGCCGCCAATTCATCAAGGCTGCAGCCCCAGAGGGCTTCGGGCTCCCAACAAAACTCCCCAACTGCGCCATCATGATCTTCGATTTTGATGAGGCAAAGCCACAAGCAGAAGGCGAGTCAATGCAACGCAAGTTCACCCTCCAGCAAATAGTGGATCCCCAACAAAGTAATTAGCTGAGCGAGCAGAGTTAAGCAGACATCACCGTGGCGTTACCCGTGTGCGGGGGGGGGGGGGGGGGGGGGGGGCGGGGATAATTGTTGGAGGGGGGGGGGAGGAGAGGGGGCGGGGAGGAGAAGGTGTGAAAGGGAGGGGGG
>CAJMJM010000043.1 GCA_905213725.1 Collinsella aerofaciens | reverse complement strand
TTTTGACATGGCTAATGATTTTTCTGCACGTCAGCCGCGTCGTAAGTACTGCCAGTTCTGCAAGGAGAACACTGAGTTCATCGACTATAAGGACACTCAGCTTCTCCGTAAGTACATGACCGACCGTGGCAAGATCAAGCCCCGTCGCGTCACTGGCGCTTGCACGCAGCATCAGCATGACATCGCCAACGCCATCAAGCGCGCCCGCGAGATGGCTCTCCTGCCGTACACCGTCCCCGTGGTTTCCTCTCGTGGCAACCGCGACCGCGGCTAAGAAGGGAGACGCATCATGAAGGTTATTCTTCTCGATGAGATCAAGGGCAAGGGCGGCGAGGGTGACGTCGTAGAGGTCGCTCAGGGTTACGCTGAGAACTTCCTGTTCCCCAAGAAGCTCGCTGTTGCCGCCACCAAGGGCAACCTCAAGCAGCTTGACGAGCGTCGCAACAACATCGCCAAGCGCGAGGCCGTCCGTCTGGCTACCGCCAACGAGACCAAGGCTGCCTTCGAGGGCAAGACGGTCACCGTTGACGTCAAGGTCGGCGACGAGGGCATCCTCTTTGGCTCCGTTACCGCCGCTATGGTCGCTGACGCCATCAAGGCTCAGCTCGGTATGGACATCGACCGCAAGCGCGTCGAGCTCGGTAAGCCCATCAAGGTTGCCGGTGCCCACACCGTTGCCATCTCGCTGTACCGCGAGATCAAGGCCGAGGTTGTCGTTCTCGTCGGCGTTACCGCCGAGGAGCTCGCTGCCGAGGCTGAGGTCGAGGAGGCCGCTGAGGTCGCCGAGGCCGAGACCGCCGAGGTCGAGACTGAGGCTGCTGCCGAGTAGCATTTGCTGCAACGCAACAATCTTGTTCTAAGAAGGGCGCTCTGGGAAACCAGGGCGCCCTTTTGTTTTTTGCGCTGAGTGAGTGTCATGGTGAACGTTGCGTCGAAGTCCTATATACAGGACCGTTCATCCGTTTGGTTCGGTGATGATTGGCGGCGCGCGGCGCGTTTTGGGACCGTGGCTGATACTATGGATGCTCGCAAGCGATATGAATGAGGATGCTCATGGCATATGACGATAGGGAGACGGGGCTGACGGTCGAGGACCGCGGCTCAAAGTTGGGTCTTCCCCAAAACCAAGATGCAGAGGCCAATGTACTGGCCGCTATGCTGCTATCGCCCGAGGTGGTCGAAGAGGCCCAGGTCGAGCTGCAGCCCGATGATTTCTACCGGCCCATTCATAAGACCATCTACACCGCGATGGTCGATATGTACAACAGCCGCATTCCCATCGACTCCATCTCGCTGATCGATTACCTGCGAAGCATCAACAAGCTCGATGCCGTGGGCGGCGAGGCCTACATTTTGGAGCTGATGGGTCAGACTCTGTCGCTCGTGAACTGGCAGCACCATGCCGCCATCGTTCGTCGCGATTCGATGCTGCGCGAGCTGATCGGCGCCACCAACGAGATCAACGCGCTGGCATATAACGCCCCCACCGACACCAAGGAGGTCGTGGAGCTAGCCGAGAGCAAGCTGCTCAAGGTCACGGCACGCGAGGTCAAGTCGAGCTACAAGACGCTGACCGAGTTTATGGTTGCGGCCTATAACGAGGCCGAGGAAGTGTGTCAGGCCGGTGGTCAGGCTGCGGGCGTGCCCACGGGCTTCCCGTCACTCGACCGCATGCTCATGGGCTTCCGCGAGGGCCTGCTCATCATTATCGGCGCCCGCCCTGCTGTGGGTAAGACGTCGTTCGCCCTGAATCTGGCGCTCAACGCTGCCGCTGCCGGTTATACCGTCGGCTTCTTCTCGCTGGAGATGTCGGGCAAAGAAATTGCCCAGCGTCTGATTTGCGCCTACGCCATGATCTCGATCAGTGACTTCCGCATGGGCCGCATTAGCCCCGAGCAGTGGGCCAATATCAACGAGGCCACGCAGACCTTGTCCAAGCTCGATATTCTGATTGACGATACGCCCGGCACCACAGTGACCGAGATTCGCGCCAAGAGCCGCCGCATGCTCCATAACAAGGAGAAGGCAATCATCATCCTGGACTACCTGCAGCTGGTGAGTCCTCCGCCGGGACGCCGCTCCGAGAGCCGTACCGTCGAGGTTTCGGAGATGTCGCGTGGTCTGAAGATCATGGCCAAGGAGCTCAAGATCCCGCTCATCGCGCTGTCGCAGCTCTCGCGTCAGGTCGAATCCCGTACCGGCAAGCGCCCGCAGCTTTCCGACCTTCGTGAATCGGGCTCCATCGAGCAGGACGCCGACATCGTCATGTTCCTCGACCGCTCCGCCGACGAGGCCGAGGCCTCGCGCGACGATCGACCCGACGAGGGCGTTACGCGTATCGTCGTGGCCAAGAACCGTTCGGGCCCGATCGGCGACGTCGATCTGATGTTCCTGCCGGCATCCACCAAGTTCTATGAGCTTGATGGGGCACATGCCGAGGAGTAGGACAGGCGCCCGTTGCACGGGTATACTGGGAATGTTTTGTGCTTCTGCGTGCCGGCGTGGCGCGTAGACAGTCCATGAATGTAAGGAGTAAACATGCCGTCAACCGTTTTGGTCGGTGCCCAGTGGGGCGATGAGGGCAAGGGTAAGATTTGCGACCTGGTCGCCGGCGACTTCGATGCCGTCGTGCGCTACTCGGGAGGCAACAACGCCGGCCACACCATCGTCGTCAACGGCAAGAAGTACGGCCTGCACCAGGTGCCCTCCGGCATCATGTATTCCGATCACGTGTCGGTGATCGGTAACGGCTGCGTCGTCAACCCCAAGGTTGTCCTTGAGGAGATCGATATGTTCGAGGCCGACGGCATCACCACCAAGAACCTCAAGATTAGCGGCAACGCGCATGTCATCATGCCGTACCACATCGATCTGGATGGCGCCTTTGAGCAGAAGCTCGGCAAGAAGAACATCGGTACCACCAAGCGCGGCATCGGTCCGTGCTATCAGGACAAGATGGCGCGCATTGGCCTGCGCATGCAGGACATGCTGGACGAGGCACTGTTCCGCGACAAGCTGGAGACCGCTCTCGCCCGCGTGAACCCCGAGCTCGAGCTCATCTACAACCTGCCCACCTACACCGTGGACCAGATTTGCGACGAGTACCTGCCGATGGCCGAGCGCCTGCGTCCCTACATCACCGAGACGAGCCTGCTGCTCAACAACATGATCGATGAGGGCAAGAACCTGCTGTTTGAGGGCGCCCAGGCGACGCTGCTCGACATCGACCACGGCACCTATCCGTACGTGACGTCTTCCAACTGCACCGCCGGCGGTGCCATCACCGGCTCTGGCGTGGGCATGAAGAACGTCGACCGCGTGCTGGGCGTCATGAAGGCCTATATCACCCGCGTCGGTTCGGGCCCCATGCCCACCGAGCTTTCCTATGAGTCCGAGGCCGGCCACACGCTGACCGAGGAGGGCTATGAGTACGGCGTGACCACCGGTCGCCGTCGTCGTTGCGGCTGGTTTGACGGCCCTATCGCCAACTATGCCTCGCGCGTCAACGGCCTCACCGACATCGCCGTGACCAAGCTCGACGTGCTTTCGGCTTTCGACACCATCAAGGTGTGCGTTGCCTACGACGTCGATGGCGAGCGTTACACGAGCGTGCCCGAACACCAGGTGCGCTTTGAGCATGCCAAGCCCATCTACGAGGAGCTCCCTGGCTGGAAGTGCGATATCACCGGTTGCCGCAGCTTTGAGGAGCTGCCGCAGGAGGCTCAGGACTACGTGGCGTTTATCGAGGATCTGGCACACACCCGCGTGACGTTCATTGGCGTTGGCGCTGGTCGCGAGCAGATCATCAACCGATTCTGGAAGTAATCGGGACTATTTGGTTATTGCGATATACCCCTTTGCAGCCCGGACGGGCGGCCGAGGGGTATATTTGCTTGCAAAGGGCTCGCGCGGAGCGGGCCGTTCATCCATAGAGGAGGCACCCTTGAAGGCGGACACTCAAACCATCGACATCCTGTTGTTGGGCAGCGGCGGCCGTGAGCATGCTTTGGCAGCTAAGCTCGCAGCATCACCGCGCGCCGGCAAGCTCTACATCGCGCCGGGTAACGGCGGCACCGCGAGCTGCGGCGAGAACGTTGTTCTCGACGACTGCGATCCTGCGGCCGTGGCGGCGTTTGCGCAGAGCCACGGATGCGGACTCGTGGTAATTGGCCCCGAGGCTCCGCTCGTGGCGGGCGTGGCCGACGCCGTGCGCGCGGCGGGTATTCCCTGCTTTGGCCCGGGTGCCGAGGGCGCCCAGATGGAGGGCTCCAAGCTGTTCTCCAAGCAGCTCATGGAACGTGCGGGCATTCCGACGGCAGCCTATGGTTCGTTTACCGACGAGGCTTCGGCTCTCGCCTACGTGCGCGAGCAGGGCGCCCCGCTGGTCGTGAAGGCCGACGGCCTTGCCGCGGGCAAGGGCGTTATCGTGGCGACCGAACTTGAGCAGGCCGAGGAGGCCGTGCGCGAGTGCTTTGGCGGCACCTTTGGCGATGCCGGCAATACCGTGGTCATCGAGGAGATGCTGACCGGCCCCGAGTGCTCGCTGTTGGCCTTTACCGACGGCAAGACCGTGCGCCCCATGGCCACCTCGCAGGACCACAAGCGCGCGCTCGAGGGCGACAAGGGCCCCAACACCGGCGGCATGGGCGTCTACAGCCCGGTGCCCATCGTGACCGACGAGGAGCACGCCACCATGGTGAAGGTCATGGAGCAGACCGTGGCCGAGCTTGCTGCCGAGGGTATCGACTACCGCGGCTGCCTGTACGGCGGCTTTATGCTCACGCCTGCCGGTCCCAAGGTACTGGAGTTCAATGCCCGCTTTGGCGACCCCGAGACGCAGGTCGTGCTGCCGCGCCTTAAGAATGACCTGGTCGAGGTCATGCTGGCTTGTGCCAACTGCGAGCTCGATCAGATTGAGCTCGACTGGCCTGACGGGAGGGCCGTGGCCAATGTCCTGCCGAGCGCGGGTTATCCCGGCAGCTACGAGAAGGGCAAGGTCATCACCGGTATCGCCGATGCCGAGGCCATGGAGAACGTGACCGTGTACCACGCGGGCACTGCCGTGGTGGACGGCCAGCTCGTGACCAATGGTGGCCGCGTGCTTGCCGTGACCGCTCTGGGCGACACGTTCGAGAACGCTCGCAACCTTGCCTACGAGGCCTGCGAGAAGATTGATTTTGAGGGCAAGACCCTGCGTCACGACATCGGCCTGCGCGCGCTGCGCGGCCGCGACGCCTGGGATGCCTAAAATCCGAGAGGAATGAGACGGATGGACGAGAAGAACGAAGAGCTCATGGACGCGCAGATCGTCGAAGAGGACAGCCGCATGTATGGGCACGCCGAGGGCGAGCCTGGTGGCGAGGTCGCTGACGAGCCGGCACTGGTGCTGGGCGACGACGACCCGCACGATGCCGAGCTGCACGAGAAGATTCTTTCGGAGGAGTGCGCCTGGAAGGGCAAGATCCTTGACGTCCACCGTCTTGAGGTTGAGCTGCCCAACGGTCACCGCAGCGCCCGCGATATCGTTCGCCATCCGGGTGCGGCGGCCGTTGTGGCACTGACCGAGAGCGGCAAGATCGTACTGGTGCGTCAGTACCGCACCGCCATCGACCGCGTGACGGTCGAGATTCCCGCCGGCAAGCTCGATCCAGGCGAGGACCCGCTCGATTGCGCCAAGCGCGAACTGCACGAGGAGACGGGCTTTAGGGCTGGTCGTATTCGCTTTTTGACGTCGATTGTCACGTCCTGCGGTTTTTGCGATGAGATCATCCACATCTACTTGGCCACCAAGCTCGAGTTTGATGCGCCCAACCCCGATGATGACGAGTTTGTCAACGTGGACCTGGTGCCGCTGCACGAGCTGATCGACGCCGTGCTCGACGGCAAGATCGAAGACGCCAAGACCGTCGTGGGCGCCTTGGCCTGCGATAGCATCGCGCACCGCTTGGGTGGGGCCGAGCTGTAACGAGCGGGAATAGCCCTGGGACAAGAACTACTGATTACTTTGTCCCAGGGCCTTATGTTGCTGATATTTCTTTGAGGATCACATGTTTAAGAGGTTTCTTTCGTATTACGAGCCCCAGATGGGGCTTTTTGTTGCTGATACTGTTTGCGCTCTGGTGCTTGCTGCCATTGACCTTGCGTTTCCTATTATTCTGCGCAATTTGACCGGTGGGCTGTTTACCCAGGGCCAGGCTGCCATTATGCAGGCGCTCGGTATGATCGCGGTGGGGCTGGTGCTGATGTATGCCGATCGCTGCGCCTGCCGCTACTTTGTGAGCTACTGGGGCCACGTGATGGGTGCGCGCATGGAGTCCAAGATGCGCGAGGACCTGTTTGACCAGTACGAGCGCTTTAGCTTTGCGTACTTCGACCGCAACAGTTCGGGCGACATGATGAGCCGCGTGGTCAACGATCTGTTCGATATCTGCGAGGCGGCGCACCACGTGCCCGAGTGGATCATCATCTGCGGCATCGAGATTATTGGCTCGTTTGCGATCCTCTTTACCATCGCCCCGGTGCTGGCGCTCGCCATGGCCGTGGTGACGGCGGCTTTTGCGGTCATCATGTTTTGGCAGAACATGCGTATGCGCGAGGTTTTTAGCGACAACCGCAAAAAGATCAGCGGCATCAATGCGCAGCTGCAGGATTCGCTTGCGGGCATGCGCGTAGTCAAGAGCTTTGCCAACGAGGAGACCGAGCGCGCCAAGTTCCGTGCCTCTAACGATCGCTACCTTTCGTCCAAGGAGAACATGTATCACGCCATGGGCGTCTATACCGCGACGTATGGCCTGCTCTCGGGTGTGCTCTATGTGATCGTGGTGCTGCTGGGCGGCTGGCTGGTCGCCCAGGGACAGCTGCAGGCGGTCGATATGGCGACCTTTGCACTCTATATTTCGCTGTTCTGCACGCCGCTCGAGACGCTCGTCAATTCGGCCGAAACGTATCAGAAGGCTATCGCCGGCTTTAAACGTATGGACGAGGTGCTCTCGACCGCGCCGGATATCCAGGACAAGCCGGGCGCTACGGATCTGCAGGTGACTGCCGGCGCCGTGGAGTATCACGACGTGTGCTTTAACTACGAGGATGTCGAGCTGGGCGAGGGCTATGCCGACGAGCGTCCCGTTATCGACCATATGAATCTGTCCATCAAGCCCGGGCAGACCATCGCGCTGGTTGGCCCTTCGGGCGGTGGCAAGTCCACGACCTGTTCGCTGCTGCCGCGCTTTTATGACGTGGCTGCCGGATCCATTAGCATCGACGGCCAGGACGTGCGCGATGTGACGCAGCAGAGCCTGCGCCGCGCCATCGGCCTGGTGCAGCAGGATGTCTATCTATTTGACGGTACGATTGGCGAGAACATCGCCTACGGCAAGCCGGGCGCCACGGCAGAAGAGATCGCCGAGGCCGCCCGTCGCGCCAACATCGATGCCTTTATCGAGTCGCTTCCGCAGGGCTACGACACCGTGGTGGGCGAGCGCGGCAGCCGTCTTTCGGGCGGACAGAAGCAGCGCGTTGCCATCGCGCGCGTGTTTCTCAAGAACCCCAAGATCCTGATTTTGGACGAGGCGACGAGTGCTTTGGATAACGAGAGCGAGGAGGCGGTGCAGGAGTCACTCGAAGAGCTGGCACGCGGCCGCACCACGATTATTATCGCCCACCGTCTTTCGACCATTAAGCATGCCGATGAGATTGCGACCGTTGAGCATGGTCGCGTTGTGGAGCGTGGCACGCACGAGGAGCTTCTCGCCCGTGGCGGCACCTATGCCCGTTACTATCGAATGCAGTTCGAAGGTGCGCGTGCGCACGAGCTCGACTGATTGATATGACAGGAAGTTTATGGCTGACAAGAACCCTTTGACTCCGGAAGAAGTGACGGAGTTATTCTCCGAAATCGATGCATCCGGCGTCTTGGATCCCACGCTCGCCAAAAAGCGTACCGAGCGCATGCGTGAGAAGGAGGCTGCGGCCAAGCGCGGTGACAAAGCGGCGCTAGCGCAGCTGCGCAGCGAGGACCGCGCGAGCCAGGCAAAACATATCGACCCGCTGTCCGAGGACGATCCTTCGGGCTCGCAGGTGAGCCATACCATTACGAAGACCGCGATGGCCGTGGTCATCGGTATTTTGGTGCTGATCGTGGGCATGCAGATTGGCTACGGCGTGATGCGTCGTCTGAACACCGCCAACCTGTCCGAGAGCGTTTCGGTCGATACCGTTTCGACCGCGCTCAAGGGTGGACTTGAATGGGGCAACGGCTTTACGCAGTTCCCGCTCGACTTCACCGTCGATGAAGCCGATGAACGCACGGGCACGGTCGAGGTGACGGTGTTGGACACATCGTCTGCCAACGAGCTCGAGCTGCTGTCCAACGGGCAGATTCAGGCCGCGGCGCTTGCGACCAACGCGTTGCTCAACGATAAGATCGACCGCGTGGTGTATAACGTTCACGCCTATATCGACGAGGATAGCAACATTCAGCACGATTCCTTCTTTGGCATGTTCCCCGCGCGCGGCCACCAGAGCGCCATTTTGACGTTCGTGTGGACCAAGAGCTCATCCAACGCCACGAGTATCGACTGGAAGATGCGCATCGTGAGTATGGATGACACCAGCGCCGAGCGCATTCAGAAGCAGGTGAACTCGGTGTCGTCGTTGATTGAGGACCCGGTGGTGAGCCAGACCAAGATTGACGAGGAAAAAGCCGAGCGCGATCTGGAGCATCGTCTGCATGGCCGCGAGATTTTCCGTGGCGGCAAGCCCGATCGCACACCGTCCGAACTGCTGGAGCAGGACAAGAAAAAATAAGACGCCATCATCCCGCGTGAGCCACAAGCCCCGCGGGATGATTTTTCTGGGACGGGGATTAAAAAACATTATGCATAGAAAGTCATAATTATCATTTCGTAAACATTTCGATGAAATTAACGCCATGAGGCATGCTTGCGGTTACAATACCGCGAGGCCTAACTACACACCTTTAAGCCGGTCCTGTGAGACCGGGAAGGAGAATTATGGCGAACAACCATACCGCGGGCGCTGCCGCCCGCACCTTCGCGCCCAGCGAGCTTTGCCAGCGTATGCTGGCCAAAACCAGCAAGGGCACCTGCGGTCCCTGCATCCTGTATCTTGAGGATGGGACCATTTTTTATGGACGTGCATGCGGCGCCGAGGGCACCGCGACCGGCGAAGTTTGCTTCAACACCTCGCTCGAGGGCTACTTTGAGGTCATGACCGACCCGAGTTATGCCGGCCAAATCGTAACCATGACCTATCCGCAGATCGGCAACTACGGTATCGACGAGACCGACGTCCAGTCGGCCTTCCCCGGCGACGCCGTGCGCCCTGCGAGCGCTCCGGCTATGCGCGGCATGATCGTTCGCGACATGTGCACCACGCCTTCTAACTGGCGCTCGGCCGTCAGCGTGCCGGAGTATCTGCGCGCCCACGGCATCGTCGCTATCGAGGGCGTCGACACCCGCGCTCTGGTGCGCCATCTGCGCGACAATGGTTCCAAGATGGGCATTATCTCGACCGAGATCTTCGACGTCGACGAGCTTGCCGAGCGTCTGGCCGCTGCGCCCACGCTGGTAGGCGAGAACCTGGTCAAGACCGTAAGTTGCCCCGCGCCTCACGAGTTTGTGGCCGCCGATCTGCCTGCCACGCATGACTTTGCGCTTTCGGCTGCCGCTCCTGCCCGTCACAAAGTGGTCGCATACGACTGCGGTGTGAAGCGCGGCATTCTGGAGGGGCTGGTCCGCGCCGGCTGCGACCTTACCGTCGTGCCGTGGGACACGCCTGCCCAGCAGGTGCTCGACATGAATCCCGACGGCGTCTTTTTGTCCAATGGCCCCGGCGACCCCGACGCCGTGGTGGAGACCTACGAGCAGGTGCAGCAGCTGATCGGCAAGGTGCCGGTCTTTGGTATTTGTCTTGGTCACCAGATGATCAGCCTGGCCTGCGGCGCCCAGATGGAAAAGCTTAAGTTCGGTCACCGCGGTGGCAACCAGCCGGTTATGAACCTGGTAAGCCGCCGTGTGGAGATCACCGCGCAAAACCATGGCTTTGGCCTGCTGTTCCCCAGCCTGGGCAAGCTTGTCTCCGAGCTTTCCGGCGGCGAGACCGAGCATGCGGCCGATGGAGATCTGCGCGTCTGGGTGCGCCGCGGAATCGCGCCGGTCGTGATGAACGAGCGCTTTGGTCGCATTCGCCTGACACATGTGAACCTCAACGACGGCACCGCCGAGGGCATCCAGCTGCTCGACGCACCGTGCTTCTCGGTCCAGTACCACCCCGAGGCCTCGCCTGGCCCCACCGATGCCCACTATCTCTTTACCGCCTTTACGCGACTCATGGACGGCGAGGAGAACTACCTGGACATCGACACCGCGAAGGACCGCCTTGCCGGCTGGAATTTTGCCGACGATGGTTCCGCCGTTCTACCGAACGGCGGACCGGTCGACGCTGCGGCTGCATCTGGCACATCATCTTGCCGCTCTGCTTCGGACGCGCGGGCATAAGCCCAGCGCGCCCTCGCATCACGGCAACCTGATGCACCAGCTGCACCCTCGCTGACTTTTCCAAAACATTGAGTCAGCCTCTCTAGGAGGTTTTAAACATGCCGAAACGTACTGACATCAAGCGCATCCTCGTTATTGGTTCGGGCCCCATCGTCATTGGCCAGGCCTGTGAGTTTGACTACTCCGGTGCCCAGGCCTGCAAGGTGCTCAAGGAGGATGGCTTTGAGGTCATCCTGGTCAACTCCAACCCGGCGACCATCATGACCGACCCGGGCTTGGCCGACCGCACCTATGTCGAGCCCATCACTGCCGAGTTTATCGAGCGCGTAATCAAGAAAGAGCGCCCGGACGCGCTGCTGCCCACGCTGGGCGGCCAGACCGGTCTGAATGCCGCCGTCGAGCTGGCGAAAGACGGTACGCTCGACAAGTACGGCGTCGAGATGATCGGCTGCGACCTGGCCGCTATCGAGCGCGGCGAGGACCGCAAACTCTTTAACGAGGCCATGGCCGAGATTGGCCTGGAGGTCGCGCGCTCGGGCTATGCCTACAGCGTGGCCGACGCCGAGGCCATCGCCGAGCGCGTGGGCTATCCCTGCGTACTGCGCCCGAGCTTTACCCTCGGCGGCGCCGGTGGCGGCATCGCTCATACTCACGAGGAGCTCGTCTCCATCGTGAGCCAGGGCCTCGAGCTCTCGCCTGCCCACGAGGTGCTGGTCGAGGAGTCCATCGAGGGCTGGAAAGAGTATGAGATGGAGGTCATGCGTGACCACGCCGGCAACGGCATCATCGTGTGCTCCATCGAGAACCTCGACCCCATGGGCGTGCATACCGGCGACTCCATCACCGTGGCACCGGCGCAGACCCTCTCCGACCTTGAGTATCAGCGCATGCGCGTGGCCTCGCTCGCCATTCTGGAGAAGATCGGCGTCGAGACCGGCGGCTCCAACGTGCAGTTTGCCGTGAACCCCAACACCGGCCGCCTGATCGTCATCGAGATGAACCCGCGCGTGAGCCGTTCGTCCGCGCTGGCCTCCAAGGCCACGGGTTTCCCCATCGCCAAGGCCGCCGCGCGCCTTGCCGTGGGCTACACGCTCGACGAGATCGTCAACGACATCACCAAGGCTACACCCGCCTGCTTTGAACCCACGATTGACTACTGCGTCGTCAAGGTGCCGCGCTTTGCCTTCGAGAAGTTCAAGGGCACTGATCCTACGCTCACCACGCGCATGAAGGCCGTGGGCGAGATCATGGCGATCGGCCGCACCTTTGAGGAGGCCTTTGGCAAGGCCATGCGTTCGCTGGAGGACGGGCATCAGGGCATTTGTGCCGGTGGCAAGGAAGGTGCCGACAAACTGAGCGACGATGAGCTCGCTCAAGCCGTGGCAACGCCGACCGAGCACCGCATCTTCTTTGTGGTCGAGGCCCTGCGCCGTGGCTGGGACATCGCTCGCATCCATGCCATCTGCGGTATCGATCCGTGGTACCTCAACCGTATCAATGACATGGTGCAGGTCCAGGAGAGCATCCGCGGCCTGCGTGTGGAGGATATCGACGCCGACGCGATGCGCCTGCTCAAACAGTACGGCACGAGCGACGCTGAGATCGCCGCGCTGACCAGCTCGGACGAGCGCTTTGTGCGCGCCTATCGCAAGGGCCTGGGCGTGGTTCCCAGCATGAAGACGGTCGATACCTGCGCTGCGGAGTTCTCGAGCGCCACGGAGTACCACTACAAGACGTACGAGAACATCTACCGCACGAGCCCGGATGCCAAGAAGTGCGTGGCTCCCGACGAGACCACGCCGGCGGACAAGCCCAAGGCGATGATCTTGGGCGCCGGCCCCAACCGCATTGGCCAGGGTATCGAGTTCGATTACTGCTGTGTGCATGCGAGCTACGCGCTGGCGGCCCGCGGCTTTGAGACCATCATGGTCAACTGCAATCCCGAGACCGTCTCGACCGACTATGACACGTCCGACCGTCTGTACTTTGAGCCGCTCACCTACGAGGACGTCATGGACGTTATCGACGTTGAGCGACCCGACGGCGTCGTGGTGACGCTCGGCGGCCAGACTCCGCTTAAGCTGGCGCACATGCTCGAGGAAAGCGGCGTGAACATCATGGGCACCAAGCCCGATGCCATCGACTTTGCCGAGGACCGCGAGCGCTTTGCCGCCCTGCTCGACAAGCTGGGCATTATGTATCCGCCGGCGGGCCAGGCAACCTCGTTTGAGGAGGCCGAGGCCGTGGCCGCGCATATCGGTTACCCGCTGCTGGTGCGTCCGAGCTACGTGCTGGGCGGCCGCGGCATGATGATCGCCTACGATGCCGAGCATCTGCGCGATTACATGGCCGAGGCCGCGCGCATTAGCCCTGACTACCCGGTGTATCTGGACCGCTTCTTGGAGGGTGCGATTGAGTCCGATGTCGACGCCCTGTGCGATGGCGAAGAGGTCTACATCGGCGGCATTCTGGAGCATATCGAGGAGGCCGGTATTCACTCCGGCGACTCTGCGACCTGCATCCCGCCGTTCAGCTTTAGCGAGAGCCTGCAGGCAAAGCTTCGCGAGACCACGCGCCGCATCGCGATGGCGCTGGGCGTACGCGGCCTGGTCAACGTGCAGTACGCCATCAAGGGCGAGACCGTCTACGTGATCGAGGCCAACCCGCGTGCCAGCCGTACCGTGCCGTTCATCTCCAAGGCAACCGGCGTGCCGCTGGCCAAGTGCGCGGCGCGTATCATGGCAGGCGATTCCATCGCGAGCCTGGGCCTGCCGAGCGACGAGCGTCAGCTCGATTGGTTCTGTATGAAGGAAGCCGTTATGCCCTGGGGCCGTTTCCCGGGCGCCGACGTTATCCTGGGGCCCGAGATGAAGTCGACGGGCGAGGTCATGGGTATCGCCAAGAGCTATCCCGAGGCATACGCCAAGACGCAACTGGCGATTGACTACAAGCTGCCCGACCCGAGCGCCGGCAAGGTGTTCATTAGCGTGTGCGACCGAGATAAGCGTCACATCCTTTCGGTCGCCCGCATCCTGCGCTACCTGGGCTTTGACATCTGCTCCACCGAGGGTACGGCGCGCGTGCTGCGCGGCGGCAACGTGACGTGCGAAGTCGTGGAGAAGATCAGCGGCCCGCACGACGGCGAGCGTCCCAACATCGGTGACCTCATCGCCGATGGCAAGATCGCGGTAATCATCAACACGCCGTACGGCCCGGGTTCGCGTGGCGACGGCTACCTTCTGCGCACCGAGGCCGTGCGCCGCGGCGTGACCTGCGTGACGGCGATGTCTGCGGCCAACACGTACGTGAGTGCCATCGAGGCCGTGCGCGAGGACCAGCAGGGTCACGGCAGCGCCAACGACATGGGCATGGACGTCATCGCCCTGCAGGACCTGCCGCAGCACACGGTGTAGTTGACCTGGCCGGCCGGGGCGGGAGGGGCCGAGATTTCCCCCTTTCGCTCCGGCTGCAAGCAGAGTCGCTCAGGAGGAAACT
>CAJMJM010000042.1 GCA_905213725.1 Collinsella aerofaciens | reverse complement strand
CATACTCTCGTGCTGCCCCACGTGCCTGCCGAGACCAGCGGCTTCGCTTTCTCGCTCGTGCCGGTCTGCTCTGCCGTCTTTTCGTTCTTCCTGGTCGGCGAGGTCCTGAACCCCATCGCCTTCTTTGGCGCCACCCTCATCCTCACCGGCGTCATGGTGGCAACCGTCGAGCTTCCGCGCCTCCGTGCACATGGACAGGCCCGTATGGCAGGAGCGCCCGAGCGCGTCTCGTAGACCCCGTTCTTCATACAGCCGTGTCATAAAGGCAACCGGTGCGCCTTTACAATAGATGCCAACAGAGCATCTACCATAAAGGAGCCCCATGGACACCGCAACCCGCGACCACAACATAGCAACTTGGTTGGGCGATGCGCCGCAGCCGGTACGTGACACTACGAACCAGCTGCTCGAGCGCATCGCCCTTTTGCGTGCCGAGCAAACCATCTACCCGGCACAAGACGACATCCTCAATGCCCTCGCCTACACGCCGGCCGACCAGGTCAAGGTTGTCATCTTGGGTCAAGACCCCTATCACGGACCCAACCAGGCAATGGGGCTGTCGTTCTCGGTCCCCGCGACGCAAACCAAGTTGCCGCCGAGCCTGCGCAACATCTATAAGGAGCTCAAAGCCGATTTGGGCTGCCCCATTCCCGCCACGGGAGACCTAACCCCATGGGCACAACAGGGCATCCTGCTCCTCAACACTACGCTCACCGTGCGCGAGCATGCCGCGAACTCGCACGCCAAGCTGGGCTGGAGCACGCTCACCGACTACGTTATCGAACGCTGCTGCCAGCTGCCCCAGCCGGTCGTCTTTTTGGCATGGGGCCGCTTTGCCCAGCAGATGGTCGAAGGCAAGCTCGCCGCAATCGGCGCGGGCAAGGCAACCGGCAAGTTCTGCCTGGCCTCTACGCACCCCTCGCCGCTTTCGGCCAACCGTGCCACGGCAGAACTCCCCGCTTTTATGGGGTCGCGCCCCTTCTCCGCTGCCAATCGGCTACTCGAACAGCACGGCTCGACCCCCGTCAACTGGACTTGCCTCGGCTAAAAATCGATACATCAAAAACGCGCCCGACGGCTTTCCATCGGGCGCGTTTCCTATTCAGGCCAAATAAATTGTGTGCGGCCGGCCTCGCCGCCATCGATCAGCAGGCTCTGCCCGGTCATAAACCGGTTGGTCACGCCCACAAAGTAGATCCACTCGGCGATCTCTTGGGCAGTGGCCCAGCGCTTAAGCGGCGTGAGCTCCATAATCTGGTTCCACAGGTGCTCGTCTTCCATCACACAACGGTTGAGCGGCGTGATAACGCCACCCGGGTCCACACTGTTGGCGATGGCCTGCGGCGCCAGACGGTTTGCAAGGTTCTTGGTGTAGGCGATAACGCCACCCTTGCTGGCGGCATAGGCGGGAAACTCCGATCCCGTATGCCCGCTCGCCGACCCCACATTGACCACGGATTTGATAGCCGGCGCAGGCTTGGCGGCAAGCCCCTCCCCCACAAAGGCGTAGTGCTCGGTCACGTTGATGGTGCCACGCAGGTTGGCAGCAATATCGTCGGCCGAATCCTGCGTACCGGCAACGTTCACGATTACCTGGGGTTCAAGGTCGCCTGGAAACGAGTCCGGCTCGCGTACATCAACGATCAGATGGCGGTAGCGCTCGTGTTCGATCGCCGCCGGCAGCAGATCAAAGCCCACGACCTCGTGGCCCTCGTCCAAAAAGCGCTGCACGCACGCGGCTCCGATACCGCCCGAAGCGCCCGTGATCAAAACCCGCATACTTGCTCCTTAGGCGGTTGCGTGGCGCTCGAGGTACTCGGAACCCACATTCTCGCGCTCCCAGCCGCGCACGACCTTGTAGCCCACGGGGCTCAGGAAGACCTCGCACAGCAGCTCGGCGACAGCGCCGGTCAGTGAGCACATAAGGACCTGCACCCAGGTCCAACCAAAGAACGTGTGGCTCACCACAATGGCAAAGACCAGGTTGTCGATAAACTGGCCAACACCCGTGGACACATAGGAGCGGAAGGCGAAGCTCGCAAAATTATTCTTTTTGAGCATGCGGCCGAGCGACTGGTTGAGCGTGGAGTTAACCACGGCAGAGACGAGCATTGCCAGCGAAGAGCCCAGCACCACGTACCAGGTGCCACCGATGGTAGCGTTAAGGGCAGTGTTAACCTCGATCATGCCCGTGTCGTAGTAGGCGCCCCACATACCGGGCGTGAGCGAGCATGCCCAAAAGCACAGGCTCACGGCCAGGTTGACCAGCAGCGCGAGGATAGAGATTTTGATGGATGCCTTGGCGCCAAAGCGTTTGCAGATCATGTCCTGGCACAAAAACGAAACCCAGCTCACCACAAAGCCGCAATCGAGTGCCAGATACGGCAGGCTGATGAGCTCTTTGTTGGCCAGCAGGTTCATCATGATGACACTCACGAAAAACAGCGAAACCGTTGCCGCGGGAATGCTCCGCAACAGGACCTTGTAGTCCTCCATGACCTTCTTGATCATTATGTACTCCTTTGGTTTTAGGTTTAACGAGCAGGATATCGGACCCGAACTGCTCGGACGCCCCGGTCTTGAGACGACGGTGGTATGATAGCCGCTCACACGGCATCAGGCAAGCAAACGGCGCGGCAGCCCCGCAGGGCCACCGCGCCGATGCGTTAAAACGCTACGTTGCCAAACTCCGACAGGATAAGGTCGGGGTTGTGGTCGGTTGCCCAGTCCACGTTCCACGGGCTCGTGAACAGCAGCAGCTTACCGCCGCGCATATCCTCGACACGAAGCGTGTCGCGCGTGAGCGAAAGGGCCGGGATATCGATGGTATCGGGGTCGTTCTGGATCCAGCGGATGTCCGTATAGGGCAGCGGCTGGCGACGAACCTCAACACGGTACTCGGCCTTGAGGCGGCGCTCGAGCACCTCAAACTGCAGCACACCGACCACGCCCACGATGACGCTCTCCATGCCGGCACCCAACTCGCGGAAGATCTGGATGGCGCCCTCCTGGGCAAGCTCCTCCATGCCCTTGACGAACTGCTTGCGCTTGAGCGTGTCGACCTGCGTAATACGAGCGAACATCTCGGGGGCAAACGTCGGGATCTGCGGATACTGCACGTGGCGCTTGCCAGAGCACACGGTGTCGCCGATGCTAAAGATGCCCGTATCGAACAGGCCCACGATATCGCCCGCGTACGCCTCGTCCACGATGGCGCGGTCATCGGCCATCATCGACGTGCCCGTGGCAAGCTTGAGCTTGCGGTTGCCCTGCACGTGGAAGGCATCCATGCCGCGCTCGAACTTGCCCGAGCAAATGCGCACAAAGGCGATGCGGTCGCGGTGGTTCTTGTCCATGTTGGCCTGGATCTTAAACACAAAGCCGCTAAAGTCGTCGCGGCAGGGATCGACCGGTTCGCTGGTGAGCGTATCGGTATAGGCGCGCGGCGTCGGGGCCAGACGCAGGAACTCCTTGAGGAAGGGCTCCACGCCAAAGTTGGTAAGCGCCGAGCCAAAGAACGCCGGGCTCAGCTTGCCGCAGGCCACGGCGTCCAAGTCGAGCTCGTCGCCGGCACCATCGAGCAGCTCGATGTCGTCCATCAGGTTCTTATGGTTCTCCTCGCCGATAAGCTCGTCCATGGAAGGATCGCCCAGCTCGGCCTCGACCTCGGCGACCTTCTTGGTGGCGTTGGCGTGACCGTCGCCCTCAAAGGCAATGACGCGACGGGTCTGACGATCGAACACACCGCGGAAGTTGCGGCCGCTGCCGATCGGCCAGTTCATGGGATACGTATTGATACCCAGGACGTTCTCGATCTCTTCCATGAGCTCAAACGGATCGCGAGCCTCGTGGTCGAGCTTGTTCACAAAGGTGAAGATGGGAATGTGGCGCAGCGTACAGACCTTAAAGAGCTTTTTGGTCTGGGCCTCGACGCCCTTGGCGCCGTCGATGACCATGACTGCGGCGTCGGCGGCCATAAGGGTACGGTAGGTATCCTCCGAGAAGTCCTGGTGGCCGGGGGTATCGAGGATGTTGACGCAGGCGCCGTTGTAGGTGAACTGCAGCACCGAGGAGGTAACGGAAATGCCGCGCTCCTTCTCGATGTCCATCCAGTCCGAAACGGCATGCTTGGCCGAGCTCTTGCCCTTGACCGAGCCGGCGGTCTGGATGCTGCCGGTATAGAGCAGCAGCTTCTCGGTAAGCGTGGTCTTACCGGCGTCCGGGTGGCTGATGATCGCGAATGTGCGGCGCGACGAGATTTCATCCGACAGGCTTGCCATGCGGATCCTTTCTTGCATTGAGTGCATTACGTCGATGTAACCGCCCTATTGTAGCCGCGAAATCCCGCTCTAGGGCGCCTATCAGGACAAATTCATCAGTTGGGGCCTGGGTAGCCGGCCCAATCCACATTTGCCTCTTGCATAACTGTGCATAGTGTATATATACTGTGCTTACCGGTTATATACACGTGTAGCCCAACAGCTAAGGAGCCGCTGTGGACATCATCCTATCCAATTCGAGCGATAAGCCCATCTACGAGCAGATAACCTCGCAAGTCAAAGCTCAGATCTTATCGGGCACGCTCGCTGCGGGAGCCAAACTCCCCAGCATCCGTGCACTCGCGAGCGATCTTGGCGTGAGCGTCATCACCACCAAGCGCGCCTACGCCGACCTGGAGCAGCTCGGGTTTATCTGCACCGTGCAGGGCAAGGGCTGTTTTGTCGCCGAGGGCAACCAGGAGCTTTTGCGCGAAAACCAGCTCTGCCATATCGAAGAGCTACTTGCGAAAGCGGCGAGCCAAGCCGAAACCCTGGGCGTCACGCGCGACAAACTGCACGAGATGCTCGACCTGGTAGCCCCCGAAACCATGCAGTAGCCATCTGCAAGAAAGGCTATACCATGCAAAACTTGCTTGAACTCAAAGGCATCTCACACGCTGTAAGCGACCGCTTTTCGCTGCGCGACGTCACGCTTGCCGTGGAGCCTGGCCAGATCATCGGCTTTGTTGGTGCCAACGGTGCTGGCAAAACAACGACGATTCGAGCTGCTCTCGGGCTTATAAAGCTCGATGCCGGCGAAGTGCACCTGTTTGGGCAGCGCTGTGGCGCCGACGCGCCCGATGAGTCGCAACGCCATCTACGCTCCCGCGTCGGTCTTGTCCTGGACACGTGCCCCTTCCCCTCCACGCTCAAGGTGGGCCAGATCGAGTCGCTCGTAGGCCCAGCGTACCCCACGTGGGACCGCGAAACGTTCGCCGGATTCATCAACCGATTTGGCCTCGATCCCAAGACAAAGGTCAAGGACCTCTCCCGCGGCATGGGCATGAAACTGCAGCTTGCCTGTGCGCTCAGTCACAAGGCCAAGCTGCTCGTTTTGGACGAAGCCACCGCGGGCCTCGATCCCATGGCACGCGAGGAACTGCTTGATGAGCTGCTTGCCTTTGTCGCCGACGGCCAGCACAGTGTGCTGCTCTCGAGCCACATTACGTCCGACCTCGATCGCACCGCTGATCGCGTCATCTGCATCGATAATGGCTCGATTATTTTTGACCTGCCGCGCGAGGACATTACCGACCGCGCCGGCATCGCCCACTGCACCCAATCGCAGGCTGCCGAGCTTATGGCTTGCGTCGAAGGCGCCCGTGCCGCCCGTCACGCCTACAGCGTGGACGTACTCGTACCCAACCGTCGCGAAACGCTCGAGGCCTTTCCCGAGATTCCCTGCGATCGGGCAACCATTGATGACTATCTGCGCCTCATACTGAAAGGGGCTTCGAAATGAAACGCGCCTTTATGTCCGAACTCGCCATCGTTCGCACGCTCATCCCGAGCATTGCGGGCGTCGGCTTGTTCATCTTCATTGTGCTGACGCTCGTCAACGCGTCGGATGGCGATTCCGGTATGAGCGCCGGCGCCTGCGCCGTCAGTGCCATGTCGCCCATCATAGTCATGAACTCACTGGCCGGTTTCGACAATCAAAACGGTTGGGAGCGCTACCGGGCAACGCTGCCCTTCTCGCGCAAAGACATCATCCGCGCACGCTACCTGAGCGTTATTGTCTTCTCCGCCGTCATGGCATGTGCAGCTACGCTTTTGAGCATCGCCTCCATCCCGCTCTTCAATGGCGCGGGCATTCCTTCGACGGGACAGACGGTCTTTGAAATCGCAATCGCCTCGGCAGCATCGATGCTCATCTCCCTCATGATGGTGTTTTTGGCGCAGCCGCTGTTCTTTCGATTTGGTCACATGGAGGCGCTGCGCCTATCCGTTGGCCTGTTTGCCATGCTCGGATGCCTTGCCATGGCCACGCTGAGCTCCTCCAACCCCATCAGCAACTGGCTCATGTCGATTGCCGGAGCGAATCCCGACCCTGCCGTTCTGGGCTGTCTGTGTGCAGGCATCGCCGCACTTGCCCTCGCGCTATGTGCAATCAGCTGCGCCGTCAGCACCAAGGTCTATCGGGCACGCGACCTGTAATCGACAGCCAAAGGGCTTGGGCTGCACGCCACCTCATTTACTAGATAAGACGTAGCAGCATCAACGTCGCAACCGCCCATCACGGCATGCCGTTTAGCTCTTGGCAACCAAAGAAAGACCGACGGCATATTGAAGGTGAATGGTTTTCCGCGAAGTGAACGAGTAAAATCAGCGCCCCGTATCATCGACATTTTTAAGGACTTAATTCCTGCGGTTTTTGCCTAAAAATCCTGCGGTTTTATTCGAAAAAAGTGTGCATGCTCCAGGGGTCCATATTTACTCGTTCACTTCTCGGAAAAACATTCACCTTCAATTCGAGCCTTCACCAAATGGCTCCCCGGAACATAACCCCCGTCTCGCCGCGGCCATATCAAACCTTCATGATGGGGCGGTATCCTCATGTCCATAAATCTCGGAGGATAAACCCATTATCCAAGGAGGCACCGCACCCGTGTCGTGGGTTGTCGCAGCATTTGCGTCAGCATTCTTTGCCGGCATCACATCCATCTTGGCCAAATGCGGCATCAAGCAGACCGACTCCGATGTCGCAACGGCCATTCGCACCTGCGTGGTGCTCGTTTTCGCCTGGGCAATGGCGGGCATTTCTGGATCCATTGGAACCATTGGCAGCATCGAACCCAGATCCTGGCTCTTTCTCGTCCTCTCGGGACTCGCTACCGGTGCTTCGTGGATCTGTTACTTTAAGGCGTTGAGCATCGGAAATGTCAATAAGGTCGTACCGGTCGACAAGATGAGCACCGTGCTCGCCGCGCTGGTCGCCATCGCGCTTTTTGACGAGACGAGCAACCTTGCGGTTAAGCTCGTGGGAACCGCTGTCATCACCCTCGGCACGTTTTTAATGATCGAGAAGAAGCAGTCCGCCGAACCCGAGCAGCAGCAAGACCGAACCTGGCTCGCTTACGCCCTCGGCGCCGCCGTGTTCGCGGCACTCACCTCCGTCCTCGCCAAGATCGGCATCGAAGGCATCGAGTCAAACCTGGCCACGGCAATCCGCACCTGCGTGGCACTGGTTATGGCATGGGCAATCGTGGCAGCCAAAGGCAAGATGGGCCAAGCCGTGCACGTAGACCGCTACGAGCTCGTATTTCTCGCGGCATCGGGCATCGCGACCGGAGCATCGTGGCTGCTCTATTACTATGCCATCGCCGCAGGCCAGGTGAGCGTCGTGGTGCAGATCGACAAACTATCGATTGTCGTATCGGTACTATTTGCGCGCTTGGCATTCAACGAAAAGGTCTCGCGGCGCAGCGCCATCGGTCTCGCCCTCATCGTACTGGGCACTGCGGCGCTCGCGGTTTGGAAGTAGCACGGCCAGCAGCCGCTACATCCTCACACCTGGCTTGGGATGCCTGTACTGACCGTGGGATGCCGTGCGCTTACCGTGCGAGATGGCAAATTTGGGACAACAGTGCAGGCAACGAAGGCAGGCTGCGCACTCCGGCTTTGTCCAGACGGGAAGGCCGTCGCGCATCTCAATCGCCGCCATGGGGCAGCGCTTGGCACACAGGCCGCAGCCGATGCAGCGATCGGCATCGACGGCAAACTTGCTCGTCTGTTGCATGCGCGGCAGCCCAATTGCGTGATACGCGCACGATGCAAACAGAGGCACGCGATGGCGCATCATGTTACCCGTGCGGCGTGCCCGCACCGCCTCGATCACGGCATCAATCTGCGCCTCGGCAGCTCTATTGATACCCTCAACCTTTTGAGGGTCAGACAGGTCGAAAACAGGCGTCCAGGTATCGGGCATCTTGACGCTCATCGCCGCATCCAACTCGAGCCCACGCTCGTGCAGCAGGTCGCGGGCAAACTTGGCAGATTGGCCGGTCGTCGAACCGTACGTCGAAACATAGAACGTATAGGGGCGCTCGCCGCCCTTTGCACCGGCAGCAATCGACAGGTCGGCAGTCTTCAAAAACTCGATCATCGGTGTCGGCAGACCCCAGGCATACACCGGAGCAACAAATCCCAGCTGGCAGGGGCCTTCCGTCGCAACAAGGCGAAGGGCTTCGGCATCAAAACGCTCAATCGACACAACCTTGTCGTCTGTCGCCGCCGCAATGCGACGCGCCACATGTTCGCTGTTCCCCGTCGCGCTAAAGTACAGGATCATCTCGTACCCCTCTGGAGTTGACTCGCGATTAACCGCGCCATTTGTGCAGCGGCTTGGGCAGTGGGATACCGGCGGCGATGACGGCGGCGATGATCATACAGACGATGCCTTTGAGCGGGAAGCACATGAGCAACAGGCCCACGACCATAACGGGTTGGCGCATGACGGCGCCCATCGTCGAGGCTGTGCAGACGGCGACGCAAAAGACCGGATCGGCGCCGGTGAGGATGGCAAGGCCGTAGCCCAAGCTCACACCCGAGAAGATAACCGGGAAGAAGTGGCCGCCACGCCAACCAAGGTTGATGAGGGCGGGCGTCAGCATGGCCTTAACAAGACCGGTCGCGATCAGCACGCCGGCGGGGATGGTCAGGTAGGTTTCCATGAGCACACCGGCCTGGGTCTCGCCGGCAAACATGGTGTAGGGCAGGACCGTGCCACAGATGGCGAGCGCCAGACCGGCTAGCATGGCCTTGACGACAGGACGTTCCCCTATTGCATGGGCAAATGCTTCGCTCGCGTGCTCAGAGACAAAGTACAGCCAGCCGCAGACCGTGCCGATCAGCGACAGAGGGATGAGCCAGGTAAGCTCCAGGTTGCCCACCACGGCAGCCTCGAACCTCGGCATACCCATGCCGCCGCCCATGAGCTGGCCGAGCAGCAGGTAGGTGCCCAGGCCGCCAGCAATCGCGATGCCGTAAACCACGGTCTTTTGCGCCTTGGGCAGCCTGATGGTGATCTCACCGGATTCGGAATCCTCGCCATCGCCGGCACCCTGGCCGTCAGCACTTCCGGCAAGCGGCGCCACAAAGCCAAACACGGGCGCGGTAAAGAGCGCCGTCAGGGCAGCCTGGGTGCCCAGCAGCGTGAGCTCCCTAAACTCGGCGCCAAAGCGACGCATACGATCGCCGACCCAGCTGCACAGACCTGCGATAACGCCGGTCAGACCGGCCTCCGGCCCAATACTTCCACCAAACAGCAGCGGCAGCAATGCCGCGAGCGAAAGCCTGCCCAGGTTGTCGTACGGGTAGCGCCCGTCTTGCTTAACCTTTGCCATCACCTGGTTGAGGTCATCGGTCTTGATGCCCGTCATCTTTTCGTACAGGCCAATCACCAAGCCGCCCAACAGGCAAACGAAAAACGGGTACGGCAAAAAGCCAAACGGGCCGCTGGCGAGTTCGGGCGAAGAGACACCCAGCATATGCGGGACCTCGGTCCACAAATAATCAATGCCGTGCTCCATCGCAAAGAAGAACAGCCAGACTGCGGCACCTGCGAACGCACCGGTCACGGCAACGCTAACTAAAAACAGCGCGCGGTTTGTGGGTTTGGCAAGGTTATCCATCGGGTCCTCCCGCGGTCAAAGTCGACATAGATACGTTTATTGTAGAGCGAGCGTTGCCGAACGAGCTAACCATCTGCGCCGCAAACGGCACCATTGGGATTCACAGTGAGGAAGGCTCAAGACTTATCCGTTGATAATCGAGGCAATCTCGCGCAAATCGTCGGCAAAGTAGATGCCCTGCTGGCGCCTCAGGCTCGAAAGCCCTTTATCAATCATGTGCCCGAGCAGTGCCTTGAGGTCGTTGTAGTAACCGTCCAGGTTATACAGGATGCACGGAGCACTCAGGTGCCCCAACGACACCGCGGACATAACCTCGGCAATCTCCTCGAGTGTGCCCGTGCCGCCCGGAAATGCGATGAACGCATCGCCGAGCTCAATCATCTTGGCTTTTCGCTCGGCCATATCACTCGTCACGATAAGGTCGTCGATTCCGTCGTGCTGAAACTCGGCCTCGATAAAAAAGCTCGGCTCCACGCCCGTCACATGTCCGCCAGCATCGAGCACGCTATCGGCGAGCGCGCCCATCAGGCCCGATTTGGACCCGCCGTATACCAGCGCGTGGCCGTTGGTGCCAATCCAGTTGCCCAGCTCCTGTACCGCAGGCAGAAACGCCGGGTCATTACCGACGCTGGCACCCAGATACACGGTGATATTCATTTCAGTCCCCCTCGTCGTGACGCGCGGCGCCCGTTCTAGCGTTGGCGCCGGCGATATTCGCGCACGCGGCGCGACAGGTCGGCGAGCTCGTCACGATCGAGCTCTTCCAAATGCTCAAGATCGTCCATAAAGCGCGCCATGGTGTCCTTTTGGCGCAGCTTGATGAGCGTATTGCAGTAGTTCACCGCCACGCCCGTAAGCATGGCGATATAGAAGATACTGATGACGCTTAGGATAACGGTAATGCCGCGGGCAACCGGCGTTTCGGCGGGGATATCGCCAAAGCCGATCGTCGAGACCGTCTCAAAGCTAAACCAAAGTCCATCGCCAAACGTAAGGGTCGTGGGCTCGGACAGCCAGACGGCCGTCGAGCACAGCAGATAGAAGATAAGAAACAGGCCCGTGATGCGCGCAAAGCCAGCCTGTCGCAACACATCGGCAAGCGTCCTCAACTTGTTCATCGCGACCCCTTTTCCCAGACGTCCAATCACGTTTGCTCGGTATTGTCCCACAACCGGCAGTTAGGGACGTTCCTTTTGTGCCGGCAGAAAGGGGCTGTCCCCAACTGCCGGGCGGGAGCGTTTAGCGGTGCAGCCGCCGGCTAGGCAGGCTGAGCTGGTATCCTTATGCGGTATTGTCTCGATTCGTTAGGATTGCACGTGAGAGCTACCGTCGCCCTTCGTTTAGTTATATCTCGCGCCTTGGTCATCGTGCTTGTCGCGCTTACCGTGCTGAGCGCCGCCGCGCCCGCCCCCGTCTATGCCGCCAACACCGTTCAACAGGTCAAGACGGTCCGCGTCGGCTGGCTCGTCAACAACGAGGGCTTCCAGGACGGCACCCCCGGCGAGCGCCTCTCGGGATGGGGCTACGAGTACCTCCAGACCCTGTCGTACTACACGCCCGGCTGGCGGTACGAATACGTCTCCGGCACCTTCACCGAGCTTATGGACATGCTCGAGGCAGGCGAAATCGACCTCATGCCCAACATCTCCTACTCCGAGGAACGCGCCCAAAAGCTGCTCTTTTCCTCGAACCCCGAGGGCACCGAGCGCTACTACATCTACGCCAAGCCCGATCGCGACGACCTCGCAAAGGGTGACCCTCAAGCACTCCAGGGTCTCACTATCGGCTGCAACCCCGGCGTTATGCAAACCTTCGTTGGCCAGCAATGGCTCGCCAACGAAGGAATCGCCTGCGCATACAGGGAGTATGACGGAGGATCCGATCTCTTTAACGCGCTCGCAGACGACGAAGTCGATGCCGCAATCATGAACGACACCATTTCGTCGCCCGAGGCGTCGCCCATGTTCTACGTTGGTTCAAGCGACTACTACCTTGCCGTCCCCAAAAGTCGTTCCGACCTGATGAACGACATCAATGCTGCCATGACGGCAATCGCCCGCGTCAACCCACGCTATAACGACGAAGTCAAATCTAACTACTCGACCCAAAACAGCGGTTCATCATCGCTCAACAGCCCCGAACGCTCCTGGCTCAAAGCAAATGGCAACACCATCACGCTCGGCTACATTACGGGCAAACTCCCCTACTGCAACGAAGACGAAGACGGCGAAATGGAAGGCTCGCTCGCATCGCTTGCAACGACGCTGCACGATCAATTTGGCATTACGGTCAAAACCGTCGCCTTTGATAGCTACAAGATGATGTCGAAGGCCCTGTCAAAGGGAAGCATAGACGTTGCGCTGCCAATATACCGAGATTACTGGTTTGCCGAGCAATCGGGCGTTGTGCAGTCGGTATCGTTGGGGACTATATCCCTCACCGCCATCCACACCGGAAGCAACCTGAACAAAGACCTTCAGAACATCGCCTGCACCAAATCATCGATTATCAACCGAAATGTACTTGAAAGTCTGTTCCCCACAGCGACCGTGACCGAATACCAATCCGACGATGAAGCGTTCGACGCCCTCAGGAAGGGAACGGCGCACTGCATCGTCGCTCCCAGTTCACGCGTAAAAACCATCGGTGACCGTTATGATCTCGAGGACTGCGAGACGGCCGAACTCCCTGACACCCGTGAGCTCTCGTGCTGGATTTCGCGCGGAAAACCCGAGCTGTCGGGAATCATCAACAAGGGCATCATCAATGCCGGAGAATCGCTCTCCGCAAGCAATTACTCCTCAACGTCGTACACGGCGCAAGAATCGGACACGTTCCAGTTTCTCCACCGCAACCGCACCGCCATTGCAGCTACCCTCATCGGTATGTTGTCGGTCGGCATCGTCCTGCTCATCTGGGCGCTCGTGCGCGCTCGAACCGAGCGCAAAAAAGCCGATGCTGCCAACGCTGCTAAGACGGCATTCCTCACGCGCATGAGCCACGACATCCGTACGCCGCTCAACGGTATCCTGGGCCTTATCGAGATCGAGGAATTGAAGGAAGGCGATATGCAAGTCGCCCGCGAGAGCCGTGCCAAGGCGCGCGTTGCCGCCAATCACCTGCTCTCGCTGATCAACGACATCCTCGAGATGGGCAAAATCGAAGACCGCAAGCTAACACTGGAGCATGCGCCTTTTAACCTCAAAGAGCTCTGTGACAATACGCTGGTTCTGTGCAAGCTCCGCGCATCCGATAACGGCATCACCATGCAGGACAATAGTCTGCCATACGCCACGGGGCCATACATGGTCGGCAGTCCCATCCATATCCGACAGATCATGATCAACCTGTTAGACAACAGCATTAAGTACAACAGGCACGGCGGCTCCGTCACCTTTAGCTCAAAGACCAAGCCACTCGATAACGGGCGCGCGCTCTTTTGCTTTAGCGTTTCGGATACCGGCATTGGCATGGCTCCCGAGTTTTTAAAGCATATCTATGAGCCGTTTGCCCAAGAAGGTGACGATGCGCGCAGCAAGTTCCAAGGAACCGGCATGGGCATGCCAATCGTCAAGTCGCTTATTGAACTGATGGGTGGCACCATCGAAGTCACCAGCGAACTCCATGTGGGCACCACGTTCTACGTGGAAATTCCGCTCGATATCGACAAGAACCCCCAGACGCGGGCGAATACGGTCGAGAGGGCGCTCGACTGCTCGCTCGCCGACATGAACGTGCTGCTCGCCGAAGACAACGAATTGAATGCCGAGATTGCCCAGACGCTGCTAGAATCCGAGGGCGTCGTGGTCACCCGCGCCGCCAACGGCAACGAAGTCGTCGATCTGTACCTATCGCATCCCGCCGGCAGCTTCGATGCGATCCTGATGGACATTATGATGCCGGACATGGACGGCTACGAGGCAACCCGCGCGATTCGTCTGAGCGAGAAGGTCGATGCAGCCGATATCCCCATCATCGCGCTCACCGCCAATGCCTTTGCCGAGGACGCCAAGGCGGCACACTACTCCGGCATGAACGCCCATCTGTCCAAACCGCTCTACTTTAACAAGCTCTAAAACAT
>CAJMJM010000041.1 GCA_905213725.1 Collinsella aerofaciens | reverse complement strand
CGTTGGCACGCAGGTGCAAAGACGCACCCTACCGTCTTGGCACCTGCGTGCCAACGCCATATCAAAGGTGTACGCACGAGCAAGAAGGAGCTACGCGACCATGGGTAAAACGGTTCTTACCTTCGGCGAGATCATGATGAGGCTATCGCCCAAAGACCACCTGCGCATTGAGCAGGCGACCGAGTTTGATGTCCGCTACGGCGGCGCCGAGGCCAACACTGGGCTTTCCCTGGCGTACCAGGGCGACAAGGCCGCTTACGTCTCCGTTGTCCCGGCCAACCGTCTGGGCGAGTGCGCGCTGCGCTCGCTGAAGGCCTACGGCGTCGACACAACGCGCGTCGTGCGTCAGGGCGACCGTCTTGGCTCCTATGTGTTTGAGGTCGGTGCCTCGCAGCGCGGCAACGGCTGCGTCTACGACCGCAAGTACTCTGCCATCAACATGGCCAGGCGCGACGTCTTTAACTGGGACGAGATCCTCAAGGGCATCGATGTCTTCTATTTCTCCGGCGTGACCCCCGCCGTCTCCGATGAGATGGCTGCCGCCTGCAAGGATGCCCTCACCGCCTGCCGCGCCAAGGGCATCACGACCGTGTGCGACGTGAATTATCGCGGCAAGATGTGGTCGCCCGAGAAGTCGCAGGCCACCATGAAGGAACTCCTTCCGCTCGTCGACATCTGCATCGCCAACGACGAGGACGCACCCGCCGGCCTTGGCATGACCTGCGTCTCCGGCTCCCTTGCCCACGGCATCGAGGAGCGCGACACCTACGTCGAGATGGCCCGCCAAATCTGCGCCGAGTACGGCTGCAAGAAGGTCGCTTCGGTCGTCCGCAACATCTCCTGCGTCGAGCGCTCCATCTGGATGGGCATGCTCTATGACGCCGAGAGCGGCGAGCACTGGTTCTCCCCTGCTCACGACGTTCATGTGCTCGAGGGCGTTGCCGCCGGCGACGCTTTCAACGCCGGTTTGGTCCATGCCCTCATCAACGACTTTGGCCCGCAGGACGCCGTCAACTACGCGATTGCAGCCTCGATCCTCAAGCTCACCATCAAGGGCGATTCCAACTTGGTGACCGCAGGCGAGATCGCAGCCGTGGCATCCGCCGCCGACGGTGGCACCCGCGTCGCGCGCTAGTCCGTCTCCATTCCGCGGGCCGCAGCTTTCCAATCCCATACCCCTGCGGCCCGCTCCCCGATTCCTCCGGCCGGGCAAAACCACCAGTCCCATTCCGGTTTTGTCTGGCATTCCCTACACGACTGGTCGAGCAGCCGGTTTTGGAATTGCTTGAACCCCAAGCAGTGCCTCCGATAACCAATCCAAAATCGGCTCCTGACCAGCATATTTGGCAATCACGCGCCTATGCACGCCATACATCGAAAGGAACATTATGTTCGATCAGTTCTACACCACGCTTGAGTCCCTGGGTATCGTGCCGGTCGTCGTGCTCGACAAGGTCGAGGACGCCGCTCCGCTCGCCCACGCCCTTATGGCAGCTGGCATGAAGTCCGCCGAGGTCACCTTCCGCACCGCCTGCGCCGCCGAGTGCATCGCCGCTATGGCCGAGGCCGAGCCCGAGATGTGCGTTGGCGCCGGCACTGTCCTGACCGTCGAGCAGGTTGAGCAGGCCCGCGCCGCCGGTGCCAAGTTCATCGTCTACCCGGGTTACAACGAGGACGTCGTGAAGCACTGCATCGATATCGACCTGCCTGTCCTTCCCGGCACTGTAACCCCCTCCGAGGTCACCGCCGCCGAGAACTTGGGCCTCAAGGTCACCAAGTTCTTCCCCGCGTCCCAGAATGGCGGCCTGAACACCATCAAGGCCCTCGCCGCTCCGTTTGTCGGCCACCGCTTTATGCCCACTGGCGGCGTGAGCACCGCCAATGTCGAGGAGTACCTGAGCTCCTCCGCCATCATCGCCTGCGGTGGCACCTGGATGGTCACGCCGGCCCTGTTTGCCGGCGGCGACTTCTCCAAGGTCGAGCAGATCGCCCGCGAGGCCATGGACGTCGTCAAGAAGGTCCGCGGCTAGGTTTAGCTCTCTATCGTGAAAGGGGGCGTGCCCTAGACCTCGCCCCCTTTCTTTTAAAGCGGCTCGGAAGCGCGCCGTTTCCGTCACGAACAAGAACCAAAACCGTCTTGTATGCTGATAGAACGTGACGGAAGCGACACGCCCCCGAGCCGCTTTGTATAATCGGCTGGCAGTCGCGCTCAACTGAGCCACTTCGGTAAAAGCCGAGCCATCAAAACAGCTGCGGCGCCGTCTGGAGGAATGGACCCTTGCTTCCGGTCTTTTCCTCCAAGCGGCACTGCATTTTTGTGCCCCGGTTACGCCCCAACACAGTTGCGGTGAAATAGGGACTGTTTGCGCCACCTGGGCCGCAAACAGTCCCTATTTCACCGCAACTTATATGGGGATTGATTAGATGAACGAGTCTTTGGACAGCTCAAAATAATCGGGATGTAAGGCGATAACCGGGCCCTGCTCCTCGGGCATCAGGTGCAAGTGTGTCTCTGCCAGATAGCTCGCCGCGTCGGTATCGCCCCTCTTAATGGCCTCAAGAATCCGGCGATGCTGCCGACGAATCGGCTCCCAATCCAAATCCTGCGACACCATACGCAACCAGTTGTATCGCTCAAAATGCGTGTTGACACTCTTCATCCAATCCCACAGCATGTGACGGCCAGCAATCTCAAAACACGTCTCATGGAACAAGTTGTCCAAGTCAAAGAAACGACGCGTTTCGCTATGGTCGAGCGACTCGGACTCGGCAAGAATCTGCTCGAGCCGCTGCTTTTGCTCGGGCGAGGCGGCCGAACAGCATTTAATTAGCACGCTTCTCTCGAGCTTCTCGCGCAAAAAGCAGGCGTTTTCGGCGCGTTCCATGCTGATCTTAGAGACGTAGGTGCCGCTTTTGGGACGCGTTTCCACCAGCTCCTGCTCACGCAGGCGCACAAAAGACTCGCGAATGGGCGTGCGCCCGATTCCCGTCTCCTTTTCCAGACCAATCGCCGAAAGGCGCGTGCCGGGCTTGAGCTCGGCATAGATAATCTTGGACCGCAATGCGTTGTACGCCTGGTCTTGCAGGCTCTGATAATGCTGCTGTTCCATAAAGCCCTCGGATGAAGCCACGGTTTGTCTAATATAACCTTGCAATACTTTCGAATCCCCGCCCTCTCAAATGTTGCGTTTTAATAGTGCCTGTTCATGGCTTTCTGGCCCAAAAACAGGAACTATTCCACCGCAACTTATGGGGGGACGGGTGCGACATGCCGTTGGTATAAAAAGCAAAGGCCCGCGGACAATTTGATAGGCAACTGTCCGCGGGCTTGCGGTGAGACACGCTTGTCTTATGCGTTTCTCGCCTAGATAAACAGGCTCAGGATTAGAACCATGATGAGGCCGACAACGGAGTTGACGAGCTCCAACAGGCCCCATGTCTTATAGGTATCCTTCATCGACAGGCCAAACGACTGCTGGAACAGCAGGTAGCCGCCGTCATACATAGGCGTGATGGTATTGGATGCGCAGGCGCAGACCAGTACTGCAAGCACCGGGTTGATGCCAAACTGCGTAACCATAGGTGCCACGACGCCGGCGGCGGTGATGGCCGAGACGGTACCCTGGCCGGTGAGCAGGCGCAGGACCACCGTGATCACCCAAGCCAAAATCAGCGGCGACACCGGCATGAGGCTGACCATGTCGGCAAGCGTCGCGCCAACGCCAGAAGTAATGATGACCTGCTTCATGATGCCGCCGGCACCGATAACGAGCAGCACGTTCGCGACGCCCTTGATAGCATCGGACATAGAGCTAGAGATCTCTCCGCCATCCATGCCGCGCGTATAACCATACGCAACCATGGCAAGAATCATCGTGATGAGCATAGTGATATCTGCGCTACCGATGCAGCTGGCAAGATCGTATGCAAAGCAACCCTCGCCCACCGTGTTCTTGATAATCGAAGCCCCAATCATGATGATTGCCGGGAACAGCGGCACCAGAATGGAAAGCCAGAACGGCGGAAGCTCGTCCGCGGGCCTGCGCTCCGCCGGCTTCATAACATTGCCAAGCGGCATGTCATCGAGACCGGGGATGAAATGGCACAGCAAAAGACCAGAGCAGATAAGTGTCGGAATCGTGACGATCAGACCAAAGATGTAGACCGGCGGAACCTCGGCACCAAAGGCACTCACCAGCGCCATAGGACCAGGCTGCGGCGGAAAAAGAGAATGGCCCATCGTGGTACCAGAAACAGCTGGGATAATCAGGCGCATATAGGGGATGTCGGCCTCTTTGGCGATGCTGATAACGAGCGGCGTAACGATAAGGAACGCCACCTCGTAGAACATGCTCATACCAAAGATAACGCCGATGATCAGAAGCGCAACAGGCAGCAGCTTAATACCGAGCTTGTCAACGATAGTGTCGGCAATCTGCTGCGAGGCACCCGAATCGGTCATCAGTTTTCCGATGGCTGCGCCAAAGATAATGATCAGCGCAAGCGACTTAAGCGTTCCGCCCAGTCCATCTTCCATGGTGGTGACAAGGTCGCCCACAGAGATGCCGTCGGCAAGGGCGATAAAAATGGCGGAAAGAATAAGCGCAATGATGCTGTTGATTTTAAACTTAACGATCATGGCGACCAGCAGGACTACGCCCACCAGCACCCAAAGGAGTGAAACAACTCCCGCATTCATAGATAAGCTCCTTTTAACTGGCAATGAAGCCAAGTGCTTCTATTCGAAATAGCCGCTTTTACTCGCTTACAGGTTGGCGACAATTGCCTGGGCGATCTCGTCGTACTGAGCCGACTCGAGCGTGACGCGACCGGGGTTCATGGCAAACACGTCGCCAAACTCAAACGGGTCGTCCTTGTACTTGGGGACGATATGCACGTGCAGGTGATGCATGGTGTCGCCGTAGGCACCAAAGTTAATCTTGTCGGGATTGAACGCCTTGTGCAGCGCTGCCGCGACATGGCGGACATCGGCCATAAAGGCGGCGGCGTCTTCCTCGGACATGCAGGAGATGTCATCGACGTGCTGCTTGGAGGCCACGATTACGCGGCCCTTATGACTCTGCTCCTTAAACAAGATGAGCTTGCTGGCAGGCAGGTCAAGCATGGGGATGCCAAAGGCATCGACGAGCGTGTTGTCGGTCCCGCACATGCAGTACGAGCAATCGGTATGCTGTTCCATGGTGATCCTTTCGATCTGGACAATGATGAATGCCGCTTTTGCGGCAGGTGTAACCCCTCGTTTACACCACCAGATAATGGACAGATACAACGCATGCGTAGTCGATACGAAATCGGTTTCGTATCGACTACCGCCATGATACAGCCAACGAGTTGTTGCGATTAGGTGAACGTTCACCTTTTTATTGTTTTTCTCTTCGCGAATAAAATCCCGTGCGTATACTTAGGCTCAAACGAAACCGATTTCGTTGAGCGTGGGCAATAGGATGCTAAGACGCACCCTACCATCTTGGCATCTTATCGCCCACGCAATGCCATTTGCTTTCTTCCCGTCTCGTTGGACCTTTAGTCCCATTCCGGCACAGCGAGACACTTCCTAGACGACTGACCGTGGGGCCGGCTTTTCTGCTTTTGCAGCAGTGCCTCCGATAACCCTCTTTTGCCGGCCCGGGTCAGCTTTTTCACACAACCGAAAGGACGGGTAGCAACATGCGACCGCTCATCATCATGCATGGCGAGAACATCGACTGGTGCCATACCGTCATCAGAATGCTGATGTATCTGGTGGGCGTTGCAGTACTGGCACTCGGTATGAGTCTCCAGACGGCATCCGGCCTGGGCGTCGCCGCGCTCACGTGCTTTGCCACAACCCTATCCATGCTCACTGGCGAGACGCTCGGCTTTTGGATCACCGCAACCTACGTCGCCTACATCGTGGCTCAATTAGCCATCTTGCGAAGCGAGTTCCAGCCGCGCATCCTGCTCGAGTTGTTCTTCTCAACGCTGATTGGCGGCTTGACCGACCTCTTCATGGCGGTCAACCCACTGCATCCCACGGCACTCCCCACACAGATTGCGACCATGCTGCTCTCCCTCGCTGTCACCGCATTTGGCGTAAGTCTCGTCGTCAACATGGGCGTTGTCCCCAACGCGCCCGACGGCTTGGTGCAAGTCATTGCCGAAAAGCTTAAACGCCGCTTTGGTGACGTAAAAGTCGTGTTTGACTGCTCACATGTCGCCGCCTCGCTCGCGTTGTCGCTGATCTTTATGTACAACCTGGGCGGCTTTGGCGTCACGACCGCCATCTCGGCACTGTTCCTGGGCCATGTCATCAACGTCGCCAACAAGCTGTTCGCCCAGCGCTTTATCCGCGCGGCATTCGGAAAATAGCACCACCGTAAGAACCCGCAAACAGCGCTATACGTTGCTATATCTCACTATACTTTGCTATATCTTGCTATACTTTGCTATATCTTGCTATATCTTGAGCAAAGGTGGCTCACATGCAAACAAACCCTTTTAAGCCCACAGCAGGTAAAACACCTCCCACGATTATCGGCCGCGAAGATGTACTCGAAGAATTCAATGAAGGCCTCGTCAACGGGCCTGGTGCCCCTGGGCGCCTAATGCGCATAGCCGGCGTCCGTGGAACGGGCAAGACGGTCCTCCTTGACGAGTGCTCACGTTTGGCGCAAAGCCGTGGCTGGACGGTCATAAAAGAGGTCGCAACCGAGGGACTTTGCCAGCGCATTCTCGAACAGCTGCAGCCCAAATTCCAGGCCAAACACGCCAGATTTGAGCCCACCGTAGCTGGCATATCCATCGGCAGCATAGATATTGAGCGAATCGGCCCATCGCTACGCGACGCCATGAGACAGACAATAACCAAGAATGGAAATGGCCTGCTCATCACTCTCGACGAGGTTCAAGACGCAGAGCTCGATGAGGTCCGAACGCTCTCCATTGCGATTCAGCAGGTTATCGGCGAAGACCTTGATATCGCCTTTGTTTTTGCTGGGCTGCCTTCGATGATTGAAAGCATCATCAACGGAAAGACACTTACGTTTTTGCGCCGTGCCCTCCCCTTTGATCTGAAGGCTGTGGCAGTAACCGAAGTGTCGTACTCCCTCGAGGAAACCATTGAAGCGTCTGGCATGGAGTTGCAGCCAGGTATTGCCGGCCAACTTGCCGAGGCAACGCAAGGCTATCCTTTCATGATCCAACTCGTTGGATACTACGCATGGCAGTTGGCAAGACGTGCACACACAGCGATTATTGGAGAAGAAGAAGCCGAGCGTGGCATTGCAACGGCACGCGAACGCTTCTGCGCCATGGTGATTGAGCCCGCGCTGCAGCGCATTCCGCCCACGTGCATCGCTTATCTGCTGAGCATGGCGTCTTTGGGGCAGACGAGCTCGACCAGCATGGTTGCCGATGCCCTGAACAAAACGCCTCAACAGGTGAGCTCCGTCCGCAGCCGCCTGTTAAGAGAATCGATTATCGAGGCTCCTTCGTACGGCAGGGTCTCATTTGCCATCCCCTACATGCGCGACTACCTCTACGAGCACAAAGCCGAACTGGAAGTTGAACTGTAGAAACGACAACTGCCCTGCAAGATGAAAACCGTTTTCGTACGGATTTAAAGCAGACGTAAACGGTTTTCGTCTTGATTTGCGTCCGAAATTAAGACGTAAATTGCGCTTTCGTACGCTTATTACCAGACGCAAATTGTTTTCGTCCGGCTATGCGTCCCCAATCCAGACGAAAAAGGCCCCGAGCTCGTGTGAGCTCGGGGCTCTTTGTGCCGCACATCTACGAGAGGGAATCGATGCGCACGGGCGCTACTCCATGTAGCCACCCTGAATGGCGGAAACCGCATGCTCGGTAAAGAACTTGAGCGTGCCGGAGGTATAGCGATTAGCCTTGGGCTTCCAAGCGGCTCGACGCTCGGCCAGGACGGCGTCGACCTCGGCCGGCTCCATCTCCATGCCGGCGATGCCCACGATAGACAGCGAGCGCTCGGGGATGTTGATCCGGATAAGGTCGCCCTCCTCGATCAGGGCAATCGGGCCGCCCACGGCAGCCTCGGGCGAAACATGACCGATAGCCGGGCCCTTGGAGGCGCCGGAGAAGCGACCGTCAGTGATCAGGGCAATGCTTGCGCCCAGCTCGGGGTCGCTGGCGATAGCCTCGGTGGTGTAGAACATCTCGGGCATGCCGGAGCCCTTGGGGCCCTCGTAGCGAATGATGACGGCGTCGCCGGGCTTGACCTCGTGCGTCAGGACGGCGTGGATAGCGTCCTCCTCGCAATCGAACGGACGTGCCTTAAGCGTGGCCTGGAACATCTCGCGCGGAACAACCGTGTGCTTGACGACGGCGCCCTCGGGGGCAAGATTGCCGTGGAGGATGGCGATGGAACCGTCGGTGCCGAAGGCCTGGTCAAACGGGCGAATGATGTCCTCGCGCTTGAGGTTCCACTTCTCCAAGTAGCGGCCGCACTTCTCGTAGTAGCCGTTGTTCTTAAGGTCCTCGAGGTTTTCGCCGAGGGTCTTGCCGGTGACGGTCATGACATCGAGGTGAAGCATCGACTTGATCTCCTCCATGATGCGCGGCACGCCACCCGCATAGTAGAAGAACTGCGCCGGCCACTCGCCTGCGGGACGGACGTTGAGCAGGTAGTGGGCGCCACGGTGCAGGCGATCGAAGTCGTCGGCGGACATCTCGATGCCAAACTCGCGGGCGATCGCGGGGATGTGCAGCAGCGAGTTGGTGGAACCGGAGATGGCGCCGTGGACCATGATGAGGTTCTCGAAGGACTCCTTGGTCACGATGTCGCGGGGGCACAGGTTGTGCTCGGAGAGCCACACGGACTGGCGGCCGGCCTCGCGCGCAAACTCACGCAGGTCGGAGCTGGTAGCGGGCAGCAGGGCCGTGCCGGGGAGCATAAGGCCCAGGGCCTCGGCGGTAACCTGCATGGTCGACGCGGTGCCCATAAACGAGCAGGCGCCGCAGCTGGGGCATGCGTTGTGCTTGGCAAACTCAAGCTCCTCGCGGGAGATCTCGCCGCGCTCGTAACGGGCAGAAATCGCGCCGAGCTGCTCCAGGGTCAACAGATCGGGACCGGCATCCATGACACCGCCGGTAACGACGATGGAGGGGATGTTGATGCGGCCCATGGCCATGAGGTTCGCAGGCAGGCCCTTATCGCAGCTGGCGACAAAGACGCCGGCATCGAACGGGGTGGCCTTGGCGTGGATCTCGATCATGTTGGCGATCATGTCGCGGCTGGGCAGCGAGTAGTTGATGCCGTCGTGGCCCTGGGCCTCGCCGTCGCAGATATCGGTGCAGAAGTAACGGGCACCGTGACCGCCAGCCTCGGCAACGCCGGCACGGACCTCCTCGACCAACTCAAACAGGCCGGCAGAACCCGGGTGCGAGTCGCCGAACGTCGACTCGATAATGACCTGCGGCTTGTCCAGATCCTCGATGGACCAGCCAGAGCCCAGACGCAGCGGGTCCATCTCGGGGCTGATGGTGCGAAACTTGCCGGAACGCGGCTGCAGCTTGGCAACCAAGTCGGCTGCCTCCTGCTGAATCTGTGCCTTGGTCTTCTCGTCCATGATGTTCTCCTCTTTTGGTTTGAACGGTTGTACCAATCGTTGGTTAATGAATCAGGTGTAAATGGGTACCGAGCGATGCACTCGGTGAAAGATGTTTAGCTACGCGAACTAGGCAAAGAACGAAATCACTAGGGCGCAGGCAAGACCCGAAAGGCCGATAAGCGTCTCCATAACGGTCCAGGACTTGAGGGTGGTCTTCTCGTCAATCTCCAGAAACGAGGAGCACATCCAAAAACCGGCATCGTTGACGTGCGAGAGGGCCGTGGCACCGCCGCAGATGGCAAGACAGATAGCGGCACGCATGAGCACCGAGGCTCCGGCAACCGCGGGCATGGCGGCCATAATGCCCGATGCCATGGTCATAGCGACGATGGAGCTGCCGACAGAGGCACGCACCATGACGGCAATCAAAAAGGCAACGACCACCAAAGGCAGCGGTGAGGCCTCGAGCATAGGGCCGATAACCTGGCCCAAGCCGCAGTCTTGCAGCATCCAGCGAATGACGCCGCCACAGGCGATAACCAGCAAGATCATGCCGACGGGTTTAAGAGAGCGGTCGAGCAGGGCTTTGAGCTCGGCGCCGGAGTAGCCGCGGCGCGCGCCCAGCAGATACATCGCGACGAGCGTGGCGAGCGTCAAAGCGACGAACGGCTTGCCTAGGAAGGCGAGAATCGAGGCGAGCTCGGCGGGCATGGGGATATAAGAGGACAACGTGCCCAGCAAAATCAGACAAAGCGGCGTGAGCACGATGGCAAGCACCATGCCAAAGGAGGGAAGCTCCTTTTCGTCGCTCGCGCCCTCGGCAGAGGTAAAGTGCTCCGGAACATCGGTAAAAATGCGACTGCCCACGTTGCGACCCCAGATGACGCCGGCGATCGCCATAGCGATGAAGGCGGTAGGGATACCGACGAGAATCATGGTGCCCAGGTCGACACCGAGCGTGCCGGCGACCAGAACCGAACCGGCCGATGGCGGCACAAACGCATAGCCAGCGGCAAGTCCTGCGAGCAGCGCGATGCCGTAGTAGCGCGTCGACTTTTTGGTCTGCGATGCCACGCTAAACGCAAGTGGGATCAAAACGACCACGCCGGCCTCAAAGAACACCGTAGTGCCGATAACCAGACCGGTAATTCCCAGCGCCCAGCTGGAATGACCCTGCCCAAAGGTATCGATGAAGGTCTGGGCAATCTTCTTGGCGCCGCCGCTCTCTTCAAGAATCTGACCAAACATCGAGCCCAGGCCAATGAGCAGGGCGATGTTTTGCAGCGTGGTGCCCACGCCCTTGGTGACAGTGTCCGCCACCAGGTCGAGCGGCATACCGGCGCCGATGCCGATCGCGAGCGCCGAGACCATCATCGAAAGCACGGGATGCAGCTTGAACTTAATGATGAGCGCAAGCAGCAGCGCAATGCCCACGATGGCGGCGATGACCAGCCTGGTGGGGTCGGCCATAAACGTTGGGTCTGACATCTTTCCTCCAATTCATCAGACCTTTTGAATTCGTCTGATGACTATAGCGTGTTTTGGAAAGGTCTGATGTTTCATTTTGAAATTTGTTCGAAATACATCTGATGTATTTGGTGAACGGTCGGAAAAGAGCTGCGGACGGCATATATGTGGCAGCTGATTCATGTCAAGCCGTCTGCATAGCGTTCGCAGTGCGCTAAAATAGCTCAGATGAATTCTTTTGATATGAGGTGAAGCGTGGCACGAGCCGATTCGGGACTCCCCGAGCAGATTTCAGAGAAAATCATTCAACTGATCCTGGATGAGCATCTTGAACAAGGCGATCGCCTGCCCAAGGAGGCCGTGCTCGTCGAGCGCCTGGGCGCCGGCAGGAGCACGGTGCGCGAGGCCATGAAGCTGCTGCAGTCGCGCAATATCGTGCGCATTAAGCAGGGTTCGGGCACCTATGTGGCGTCAAACCCCGGCGTTGCCGACGACCCGCTGGGCTTTACCTTTATCGACGACAAGCAGCGTCTGGCGCGCGACCTACTCGAGGTGCGCTTTATGATCGAGCCGCAGATGGCCAGCATGGCCGCAGAGCACGCAACTAACGACCAGGTCGTCTGTATCAAAGAGCTCTGCGACGAATCCGAGCGCCTGGCCGAGGCCGGTGAGGATTACTCCGCCGCCGACACCGCGTTCCACAATGCCATTGCCGAAAGCTCCGGAAACCTCGTCGTTCCCCGCCTGATGGGCGTGCTCAAGGCATCCGTCCCCCTCTTTATCGACGTGACCGGCAAAAAGCTCGTCGAGGAAACTATCCGCACGCACCGCGATGTGGCCGACGCCATCGCCTCGCGCAACCCCACCGCCGCGCACGACGCGATGTATCTGCACCTGGTGTATAACCGCAACATGATCGCAGAGGGCACGCAGGCAAAAAGCGAGTAGAGGTCCGCACGGCAGGGGCTTTTCTGCCGTTCGCCTTTTAAAAGTGAACGTTCACCTGATTTTAGGAAATAAGGGGTGCCTGTTGCGCCGCTTCTCCTATACTGAGCTTGTACTAAAAGTAAGATAAATATAGATGAACGTTTCTTTTGAAAGGATCGCTATGTCTGATCTTATGGACAGCTTCCGTCTGGACGGCAAGGTCGCACTGGTAACCGGCGCCACCTATGGCATTGGCATGGCTATCGCCGAGGCGCTCGGAGAGGCTGGCGCCAAGATCGCCTTTAACGCACGTCACGCCGACAAGGTAGCCGAGGCCGAGAAGCACTACCGCGAGCTGGGCTTTGAGGCTCATGGTTACGTGGCAGACGTCACCGACGAAGCCGTCGTTGCCGAGCTCATCGCCAAGATCGAGGCCGACTTTGGCCCCACGCCCGACATCCTGGTCAACAACGCCGGCGTAATCCAGCGCACACCGATGCTCGACATGAGCGCCGAGGACTTCCGCCGCGTCGTCGATATTGACCTCAACGCACCGTTTATCGTGTCCAAGGTCTGCCTGCCCGGCATGATCGCCAAGGGCCACGGCAAGATCATCAACATCTGCTCGATGATGAGCGAGCTGGGTCGCGAGACCATCGCCGGCTATGCCGCCGCCAAGGGCGGACTCAAGATGCTCACCAAGAACATCTGCTCGGAGTTTGGCGAGGCCAATATCCAGTGCAACGGCATTGGACCCGGCTACATCGCCACGCCGCAAACCGCACCCCTGCGCGAGACGCAGCCCGACGGCAGCCGCCACCCGTTTGACCAGTTCATCATTGCCAAGACGCCGGCCGCCCGCTGGGGCACGCCCGAGGATCTGAAGGGCCCCGCCGTGTTCTTGGCTTCCGACGCGTCGAACTTCGTCAACGGCCACATCCTCTACGTCGACGGCGGCATCCTCGCATACATTGGAAAGCAGCCGCAGTAAGACGTCTGGGCGAGGCGGCGGACGATAAGGTCTGCTGCTCGAACAGTCCTGACTCGCACGAAGAGCACATTAAGTGCTCTTCGGCTCGTGCGGAACTCGCGACAGACCTTATCGTCCACCGACCGCAGAGCGGCTTCTCTGCTGGAGATGCCATGCAACATAACGAACCATTAATTTAGAAAATAGTGGAAGGTTACCTATCATGAAAATCGCTCTGATCAATGAGAACTCTCAGAACTCCAAGAACCCTATGATTGAGGCTGCCCTTAAGAAGGTTGTCGAGCCCATGGGCCACACTGTCTTTAACTATGGCATGTATGCCGATGCCGACTCCAAGCCCCTCACCTACGTGCAGAACGGCATCCTTGCCGCCGTGCTGCTCAACTCCGGCGCTGCCGACTACGTCGTGACCGGCTGCGGCACCGGCGAGGGCGCCATGCTCGCCTGCAACTCCTTCCCCGGCGTGCTGTGTGGCCACGTTGCCGACCCGCTCGACGCCTACACCTTTGCCCAGGTCAACGATGGCAACGCCGTCGCCATGCCCTTCGCCCTCAAGAACGGCTGGGGCCAGGAGCTCAACCTTGAGTACACCTTCGAGAAGCTCTTTGGCTTTGGTTCGGGAAACGGCTACCCCGCCGAGCGCGTTGAGCCCGAGCAGCGCAACAAGAAGATCCTCGACGGCGTGCGCGCTGTGACCATGCGCCCGCTCGTCGACGTCCTGGGCGAGATCGATCAGGACCTGGTGAAGGGCGCACTTGCCGGCGAGCACTTCCAGGAGTACTTCTTTGCCAACGCAACCGACGAGGCCATCATCGCCAAGGTCAAGGAAATTCTGGACCTCTAATCGCATGACTCATTGCAGCTGACGCAAGCGGCGGTCGTCCCATGTACGGGACGACCGCCGCTTTTTGCTATCTACCGACTGACGCCGCGGGGATAGGCCTCACATGCACCAAGGGGTTGACTAGAGCTCGCAAGCAACCTTGTAGCCATCGCCGATGGCGTCGCGGATGTTGCCGCACTTGTTGGCATCGCCCAACACGTGGGTGGTAACGCCGGCTGCAGCAAGGTCGTCGGCCAACTTGGTATTGGGACGATAGCCCATGGCAAGTACCAGCGTATCGGCATCGGCGATGGTGTGGATCTCGCCGTCCTTTTCGTAGCTGATGGCATCCTCGGTAATCTCGGTCACCTTGGCCTCGGTCAGCACGTGAACGCCCTTGGAG
>CAJMJM010000040.1 GCA_905213725.1 Collinsella aerofaciens | reverse complement strand
AGGCCGTCCTTCAAATTCTCATCGCTCACCTGGTCGGCTAGGCGGCGGAGCTGGTCGGCCGTGGCGTCGATATCGTCGGCACGCGTGTTGAGCGCCGCCGCGGCATCGTTGAGCTGGGACACTGTAAGGTCGACATGTTGATTCGCGGCATCAAATGCCTTCGCAAGCTCGGCGGACACGTTGTCAAACGAGCCCGCGCTTCCGTCAATCGCGGCATTGATGGCGTCGTTGGCGTCCTTCAGCGCTTCCTTGGAATCGCTAATACCGCTCTTGACATGCTCCATCAGCTGCTTCGTTGACTCATCGACCGTGCCCGTCTGCTTGAGCATGCCGCTCGCCGACGTCAGCGAATCGGACGTGGAGCTCAAAATGACCGCCAGCGACGAAGCATTTGCCTGAACGTCTCGCAGGTCCTCAATCGAATCGCCAAGCGTCGAGGACAGGTTGGCGATAAAGTTGCTGACCTGGTCGGTGCTCATGTAATCGAGCAGGCTGGACACCGTCTTAAGACCGATGCTCGTAATGGTCTCGGTAAAAGTTTCGTTAACCTGGCTCTGAACGGCACTCGAACCCTTCTCGGTCACGATCTGCGCAATGGCGTTGGCCTTCTGGTTCTCGTAAAACTCGATATCGGCGTGTTTCACGTCGGTCGAGAAAAGCGTCATCATGTCAGCGCTAAACGTTTTGGGGATAACGACGGCAGCATAGTACGCGCCCGACTTAACGCCCTCGATAGCCTTTTCGCGATTGTTGAGCACAACCCAATCGAAGCTCTCGTTGCCGCGTAGGGTGGCGGTCACGTTTTCGCCCACGTTAACCTCGACGGGGATCAAATCGCTCTCGTAACCCTCATCGGTGTTGACCACGGCGATCTTAAGATTGCCGGTGTTGCCGTACGGATCCCAGCTGCCGGCGATGTTAAACCACGCGTACAGACACGGTACGATAATGAGGCCCATCACGACAACCAAGCCGATCACGGAGCGAGACACGTTTTGGACATCGCGCTTAAACAGATGCAGGATGTTCTTCATTTATGCCTCACCTCCTTTGGAGTGCTTGCCAAGCGCGGTGGTATCTCCATCATTTGTGGCTGTGCTGTCGCTGCCCTGAGATTTATGGTGCGAGCCGATATGCGGCAAGCGGCCCGTGGACTGATCGCCGCCCTTGGCGCCACGCTCGCTGGCGTTGAGGCCAAACATGTGGCGGGCGGCAGGAATGGCGGCCGTGTGTTCGCGCATCTCGCGACGCAGGTCCTCATCCGAAAGCGCCGAGATGCGCATCTGGGTATTGAGGCTCGCTCGGATATATTCGATATTGATCAGCCAGCCGCAGATGGCAATAACCGAGATGATCCAAATGACAAGCAGGATGATCTTGCCGTTATTGTCGATATCGAGAACCGTCGACAGGACAAAGAGCAGGACCTGAACGCCCACCACGGCGGCAAAACCGCCCTTGATGTAGTACGGGTAGCGATGTTCAAAGGCGACCGCATGATCGAGCAGTTCGCGACGGTACGAATCGGAATCGAGCATGACGCGCATGGCCGCGCGCAGCGAGTAGCGCTGGCGCGGCAGGTCGTTGGACTCGCAAATCATCATACCGGTCGTGGAGAGCTGTTTATCAAAGAGCAGGTTAAGGTTGAGCAGCAGCGGACGCAGCTGCAGGCCGATAAAGAGCGCCACGATCAAGAACACGCCCAGAATGCACAGGTTAAACAGGTAGTTAAACGAGTACATGCCACCGACCGTCTCGCGCAGCAGATTGATGCCGTAGGTAAAGGGCAGCAGCGGGTGCAGCCACTGGAAGAAGCCAGGCATCATCTCGATGGGGTACATGCCCGATGAACCCGGAATCTGCACGATAACCAGAATGACGCCGATTGCCTTGCCGATGTGCTTAAACGTAGTGGACAGCGCGTAAATGATGTTGACGTACGTAAACGAGATGGCGATGCCGCCCAGCACGAACAGCAGCGGGTTGACGCACTGTACGCCAATGACCAGATCACCCACCGTAACGATGATGGCCTGCAACGCGCCCAGGATCACCATGAGCAACCAGCGGCCAAAGTAGCCTTGGCGCGCCGTAAAGCTGCCAACACCTTCACGGTCGACCTCGAGCTTGTAGATGGCGATGAGCACATAGCCGCCCACCCAAAGCGCCAGATTGGTGTAGAAGGGAGCGATGCCCGAGCCAAAGCTCTTGACCGGATAGATCGACTTGGACGTCAGCTCGACCGGAGAGGCCATGAAATCTGCCACGTCATTGACATCGACGCCCATAAGGTCGGCGAGCTCGCCCATAGACTCAGAGGTCTGCAGCGCCGCGATGTCATTGGCTGCGGTCGCAAGCTTGTCCTGGACCTTGGCAAGCGAGGAATCGGTCTGGGACAGCGTGGTCTTGGCCTGGCCGAGCGTAGCGTTAAGCTGCGAAAGCGTACCGCGCGCGCTTGCAATCGTGGGCGTGAGGCCAGATACGATACCCGTCAAATCACCCGAGACGGCGGCAAAGGAATCAAGCGCGCTCGAGGCCTTCGGCAGCGCGTTTTGGCCCAGGTCCGTCTGGGCCTGGCCAAGGTTGGTCGCACCGGTCTGAATTGCGTTATTGATAGCGTCGCTGGCACCCGAGACAGCCGCGGCGTCATTCGCCATGGCGCTCGACTGCGCGGACAGACCGTCCTTGATGCTCTGCAACTTCTCGTTCTGCTCACGGAGCGTATTGATGGTCGATACAATGCGCGCGTCAATTTCCTCGGAACCTGTCGACGTGTCATTGGCGAGAATCTCCAAGTGCCCGATAACGGCCTTATTGTGGTCGATCGTCGCTTGGAGAGACTCGAGCGAGTTGTCGATGCGAGTGGTCGTAGATGTGACCGCGCCCGTCAGCTTGCCGATGGCAGCGTTCGCAGAGGCCGACGTCTTGGTGAGCGCAAGGCTGCCTTCCGAGAGCGCCTTGGAGAGCGAGGTGATGGAGTTGCCCGCCGTGGTGCGAGCTTCGCTCAGCAGGTCGTTGCCCTGGGAGATCGCCTGCGTCAGCGACGGTGCCTGGCCTTGCAAGCCGGCAAGTGCCGCATCAGCCGAGGCGATAGCGCCACTCGTCTTATCGATGGCGGCATTCATATCGCCAATCGAATCGCGCACCTCGCCCAAGGTGTCGGACGCCTCGGACACCGAACTTGCCAGCGAGTCCTGAGTCTGGGTTGCCTTGTCCTTTAAATCGACACCGGCATCCTTGGCGATACCGGCAACAGTCTTGCCTACCGTAGAGACAAATTCCGAGTTGATCTGCTCCTCGATGGTGTTTGCACCGGTATCGGTAACCTTGGGCGCAATGGCGCTCTTCTTCTCATTGACGTAGTACGTGAGCTTGGGCTGATGGTAGTTGCCGTCGAGCATCGAAACCAGGTTATCCGAGAAGTTCTTGGGAATCACGATAGCGGCATAGTACTCGCCGCTCTCGACGCCCTCCTTGGCATCGGCCGTCGAGTCGACGAACGTCCAGCCCAACTGATGATTCTCCTTGAGCTGGTCGACCACTTTGTCGCCAGCGTTGAGCTCACCCACCAAGTCGTTTTGGGTGCCTCGATCGTTGTTGGCGATAGCAATCTTGATGCCTTGGGTGTTTCCATACGGATCCCAGTTTGCCACGATGTTATACCAGGCATACAGCGAGGGAATAACGCACACGCCTAGGGTAACCACCAGGGCGACGGGGTTCACAAGCAGTCGCTTAATGTCGCGCTTAAATATCGCAAAGGACACCTTTGCATTGGATAGTTTGCTGCCGAGACTCACGCTTGGACCATCCATCCTGTCGTTAAATCGAATCGTACTATCGACAACCATTGTAGTAGGCGCTTTAACGTCTCAAAGCACAATGGTGTTGAGTTTTGCGGGTAGCAATATACTACGAAGATGAGTTAACGTACAGATGTACAGTATCCTAAATTTCAGCAGGTCACAAAACCACAACCCGCACAAATAAATGATCCCTTGGGGACGAAGGGATCATTCAAAAGGAAACGAGAGTGGAAAATCTCTCACTTCAAGCCCGCATTCGAGCCAAAAGTGGGAGATTATCCACTCTCGTTCTAATCTAGTTACGGTGCCGTATCCCCGAACTACATCAAGTTGCAAACAGCCGCCGCGAAGGCTACGGGATCCTCGGGGAGGATGCCCTCGACCAGCAGGGCCTGGTCATAGAGCAAACCGGAGTACTGCTTGATCTTGTCGGCGTCGCCCGCCTTCTGAGCGGCGACGAGCTTGGAAAAGACCGGGTGCTTGGCGTTGAGCTCGAGCACGCGCTGGCTCTTGGGCATACCGTCGGGCGCGCCCTCGGGACCCTTCTGGAGCACCTTCTCCATCTCGAGCGAAAGCGGGCCCTCGGTGGTGATGCACGCGGGAGCATCGGTCAGGCGCGCAGAGACGGCAACCTTCTCGACCTTGTCGCCGAGTGCCTCCTTCATGGCGTTAAAAAGGTCCTCGTTCTCCTTGGTGGCGTCCTCGGCCTCCTTTTTCTCGTCCTCGGTCGCCAGGTCAAGATCACCGGTTGCGACGTTCTTGAGCTCCAGGTGACGATCCTCAACCTCGGGCTCGGCACCATCGGCCACGGCCTTCTCGGCAGCCTCGCGGGCGGCATCGTCCTCGTAGATCTTGGGCATATCGGCGGCAACGTACTCACGCATAGCCTGGAAGGTGAACTCATCCACGTCCTGCGTCAGCAGCAGCACGTCATAGCCGCGGTCGAGCACGCCCTTTACCACGGGCATCTTGGCCAGGCGCTCACGCGAGTCGCCGGCGGCGTAGTAGATGGCCTTCTGATCCTCGGGCATGCCCTTGGCATACTCGGCCAGGGTAATCATCTTCTGTTCCTTGGCAGACCAGAACAGCAACAGATCGGCGAGCTCATCGGCCTTCATGCCATAGCTCGAGTAGATGCCGTACTTAAGACCGCGGCCAAAGTTCTCAAAGAACTTCTCGTAGGCCTCGCGGTCGTTGTCACGCATATCCTCAAGGTCGGCGGTGATCTTCTTTTCCACACGCTTGGCGATGGCCTTGAGCTGACGGTTCTGCTGCAGCGTCTCACGCGAGATGTTGAGCGACACATCGGCGGAATCCACGACGCCGCGGACAAAGTTGTAGTAGTCGGGCAGCAGGTCGTCGCACTTCTCCATGATCAGGACGTTGGAGCTGTAGAGTGCCAGACCCTTCTCGTAATCCTTGCTGTACAGATCGAACGGCGCGCGGCCCGGTACAAACAGCAGGGCATCGTACTCGAGCGTGCCCTCGGCATGGAAGCTGATGGTGCGCGCAGGATCGTCAAAGTCGTGGAACGTGGACTTGTAGAACTCGTCGTAGTCCTTCTGCTCGACATCGGAGCTGCGCTTCTTCCAGATCGGTGTCATGGAATTGACGGTCTCGAGCTCCTGGTAGTCCTCGTACTCGGGCTTGTAATCGTCGCCGGCGTCCTCGGGCTTGGGTTTCTGGCGGCTCTTGGACACCATCATCTGAATCGGGTAGCGCACATAGTTGCTGTACTGCTGAATCAGGCTCTTGAGACCCCACTCGGTCAGGAAGCGATCGTAGGTCTCGGCCTCGCCGTCGGCATCGAGCTTCTCGTTCTCGCGCAGCGTCAGGATGACATCGGTACCGTGCTCGGCGCGCTCACCGTCCTCGATGGTGTAGCCCTCAAGACCGTCGGATTCCCACACATGGGCGACATCCTCGCCATAGGCGCGGCTGACGACCTTCACATGGCTGGCGACCATAAAAGCCGAGTAGAAGCCCACGCCAAACTGGCCGATGATGTCGACATCCGAACCCTGCTGCTCGGCGTTCTCGGTCTTAAACTCCTCGGAGCCGGAATGGGCGATGGTGCCCAGATTGCGCTCGAGCTCCTCGGCGGTCATGCCAATGCCGTTATCCGAGATGGTAATGGTGCGGGCGTCTTTATCAAAGGAAACGCGAATAGCCAGGTCGCCCTGGTCGATCTTGACGCTCGGATCCTGCAGGCTCTTAAAGTTGAGCTTGTCGACGGCGTCGCTCGCGTTAGAGATAAGCTCACGCAGGAAGATTTCCTTATTGGTGTAGATGGAGTTGATCATGAGGTCGAGCAGTTTTTTGCTCTCGGTCTTAAATTGACGCATGTGCAGTCCTTTCGCGCTACCCCCGTCCGCAAAAACGGCCCGGTCGCCCGAGCCGAATCGCAGACCTGCTATGTTCAGACTTAGATTTTATAACCCATTAACGCGCATATATACATACGGAATCGAAAAACTGTATGTCCGAGCGCTCTGATGCGCCAATTGCCAAGGAGTGTCCCCAACTGCCGGCAGGAAAGGAACGTTCCTATCTGCCATCTACGCGCTTGGCCATCCAGGCATGAGGCTGGCCCTCGTCTTCGTAGTCCACCGGGGCAATCTGCGTGTAGCCCGCCTTGGCATAGAGCGGCAGCACGTATTCCTGAGCATGCAGCTTAATGAGCTTGGCGCCGGCATCACGCGCGCACGTATCACTGGCCTCGACAATCTTGCTCGCCAAACCGCGACGGCGCATGCTCGGCAGCACGGCCACGCGCCCCATAATGTAGGTCTCCCCCGCCGCGACACCTTCGTCCAAGTCGCACGCCGGCGACACCGGAGCCTCTGCGTCAGCCGCGTGCTCAAGCTCTTCGGGAAACACGCGCGAGCAACCGGCAAGCTCGCCGTCTACATAGAGCGTCACATGAATGCAGTTCGGATCCTCGTCGATAGCGTCGAACTCATTCTCGTAGCCCTGCTCGTCCATAAAAATGACGCGGCGCACCAACGCCGCGTCATCAAAGCATCCCGTCTTAAGTTGGATATCCATGGCTGCCCTTTCATTCAATGCGAACGTTAGGGACAGATTTTAGCGAAAATGAGCTCCGCGCACGCTAAACTTCGCGCGAGCCTTCGCCAGGCAATCGTAATGACCCACGTTATGGGCATCGCTCGCGATGAAGCTGTACAGGTTCTGATCGAACAGGCGCTGTGCCGGCTTTTTCTCGCGACCAAAGCGACCGCCGGCAATAAAGTCCGCCGAAGCCTGCAGCTTGCAGCCCATATCGACCAGGCGCTCCGCCACGCTTACATCCTTTTGAACCGCACGATAGCGCTCAGGATGAGCGATGATCACCTGGTAGCCACGGCACTGCAAATCGTAAATCGTGTTCTCGTACTCTCTAAACGCATACGCATCGGCATGCGTCGAAAGCTCGAGCAGAAACTCGTTGGTCCCATCGAAATGCAAGTGCTCCGCGGCATCGATACCAAGTTCAACGAGCTTTCGATGGTTGACCTCGAAGCCCATCTGGAGCGGAAAACCGTCAGCGTTATCACGCAGCAGCTCAAAGGCATCCCACATCTTGTCTTAATCAAAATAGGGATCACGACAGTGAGGAGTGCAAACGATTCTGGTTACACCGGCCCGCTTGGCAGCCTCGAGCATCGCCAAGCTCTCATCGAGATCGGCGGCGCCGTCGTCTACACCCGGCAAGATATGGCAATGAATGTCACGCATAGGTCAGCCTTATCAACTAAACGTTTGCTCGGTTGGTGAAGATGCCCTTTTTGGAAGTCCCCTGATCGTCGGAGCCCTTCTTAACCTTCTTACCGTCCTTGGTGTAGTAAGAATAGTAGTACTCGCTGGTCTCGGTCTCACAGTAATTCATGACGGTACCGATGAGCTTGACCTTTTCGGACTTCTTAAGCTGGCCGATGGCGTTGAGTGCCTCCTCGCGCTTGGTGAAGTCCTCGCGCACCACGAACAGCGTGCCGTCGGTCAGGCTGGCAATCTCGGCAGCATCGATGAAGGTGCCGACCGGAGGAGCGTCGAAGATGACGTACTGGAACTTGGCAGACAGCGCCTTGACCAGCTTGGCAAAGCGGTGAGAAACGATGATGTCGGCAGGATTGGGAATGTGCGGCTCGGCATCGAGGAAGTAGAAGTTCTTCTGACCCGTCTCGACAATCGCCTGGTCAATAGAAACCTGCTCGGAAAGGACTGCATAGAGTCCGCCGCGGGAGCGGACGCCGAGCATATCGGCAAGGGACCTGCGACGCATATCAGCCTCGACCAGCAGGACGCTCTTGCCGCTGGTGGCGATAGCCTGGGCAAGGTTGATGGAAACCGTAGACTTGCCCTCGTTGGGAATCGAGGACGTAACGGTGATGGTGCGAATGGGGTCGTCCACGCTCGCAAAGCGGATGTTGGCCAGAAGGGTCTTGGCGGCATTCTGTACAACGAGCTTATCGGTGTTCTTTGCCTTAGCCATGCCTATTTACCACCTTTCATAGCCGGAATTCGGCCAACAACGGGAATGCCCAGGAGCTCTTCTGCCTCTTCGGCACCGCGGATGCGGGTGTTGAGCATGTCTGCCAAAACGACATAGGCAACTGCGATAAAGATGCCCGCGAGGAACGCGACAGCAACGTACAGCATACGCTTGGGGCCGCTGGGGGCTTCGGGGGTCTTAGCCTCGTCGATAACGTTGATGCTCTGGGCAGCGCCGACGTTCTGAGCGACCGTACTCACCGAGCTAGCTATGGCCTTTGCGACCTTAGCCGTCTCCTTGGCATCGGTGCCGGTAACCGAAAGCGTAATGACACGCGTGGTGGTCTCGGAGGAAACAGACACCTTGTAGTCATCCAGATCGGTGAGGCCCAGTTCATTGGCTGCGCCGCTCTTAACGCTATCGCTATCCAGCAGCGTGGCGATATCGTTGGAAAGCATCTGACTCGCCGAGAGATCGTTGTAGCTCATCTGACCGCTATCGTCGGTCTTGGCGAGAATGTACATGCTCGTCGTCGCGGTATAGGTGTTGTCCATCGCAACGAAGGACACGATGCCCATGGCGATCGCGCAGACCACCGGAAGGGTGATGACCAGCTGAAGGTGCTTCTTCAGCAGCTGGAACAGTTCGAGAAGGGTCATGCAGCTTGCCTTTCATTTCCCCAGTTCGGATTGACAAAACTGTCCGTATGTTATCGCATCTTTTTACCGAGACCAAACTCTATACATAAGAAACAGGCTCTCCTGTAAAAATGTCGGAAGCAATCGTAAAATTGCACAACAACGCCGCACCCGAAAGTCAAATGCGGCGTCTACATCAATATCTATGTTGTATCGCTATGCGAATGGCTCGTCCTGCTGTATGGGAAACATCACCGTAATGGTGGTTCCCACGCCCAACTCGCTCGACAGATCGAGCGTGGCGTGATGATACAGGGCCGCATGCTTGACAATGGCAAGCCCCAGACCGGTTCCGCCGCGTGCCTTGGACCTACTCTTGTCCACGCGATAGAACCGCTCAAATACCTTGCCCTGTTCTTCAGGCGCGATACCGATTCCCGTGTCGGCGACCGCAAGGAACGGATGGCCTTCGTCGTTGGTGCCGCACTGCAGCGTAACCGTACCGCCGGGTCGATTGTAGCGGATGGCGTTGCTTGCCAGATTATAGATGAGCTCGTCAATCAAGCGCGACACGCCCTCGATGACCACAGGCTTGGTCTCATGACTTATCGTCACATTCGCCTGACGGGCGACCTGTTCAAGACGCTGCTCGACCGCGTAGATGGCACGCGAGAGCTCAATAGGCTCCGTGGACCCAATGGGCACCGCCTCGCCCTCAGCTGCACGCTCGGCCTCGTCCAAGTTAGACAGCGTAAGGATATCGTTGACAAGCGCTGCCAAGCGGCCCGCCTCACGATAGATGCGACCGCCAAAGTTGCGCAGGTCGCCCTCGCCCTCGACCATGCCGTTTGCGATGAGCTCGGCATAGCCCGAAATCGCCGTAAGCGGCGTCTTGAGCTCATGGGTGATATTCGCCGTGAACTCGCGGCGCATACGGTCGTTGTCCGCCAGCACCGCCATTAGGCGCTTGAGCTCCTGGCGCTGCGACTCAATACGCTCAAGCATGGGGACCATCTCGGCTTAGGCGTGCTCATAGCTACGGCATGGGTGGTCCAAATCCACCTCTTGCAAAGGCGCGATGATGGCACGGGACTCGCGGCGCGCCATAAAAAACGAGAGTACCGCACCCGCTGCTGCGATAAGCAGCATCGGCGCCACCATCGACAGCAAAATCGCCGCAACGCCAGGCTGGGCCTGCGCCAAGCGGACAACCTGGCCGTTATCAAGGGCGACGGCGCGATACAGCATAATCTCGTCGAGCGTAGAGCTTGCGCGCTCCGCGGAACCCAAACCACTCTCAAAGGCCTCGATGACCTCGGGGCGATCGCCATGGTTGGGCAGTGTGGAAGGCGACGCCTCGTTGTCGTAGGCAACCGATCCATCCTTGTTAATCAGCGTGATGCGCAAGTCCTCGCGATCGAGACTACGCAAGAACGGGATGGGCTCCTGCTGTTCGTCGAGAGCGGCAGCAATGAGCTCGGTTTCCTGCGCCAGATTGGCACTCGTGGCATCCGCCAAGGTGTTTTGCACAAAGAACGCACCCAGCACCGTAAACGCCACGATAACCGCCATGGCGCAGACAAAGATCGTCACAAAAACGCGGTGCGACAGCGTATGTTTTCCCTGGGGGGCGAAGACCACGGGTTACTCCTCCGATGCGGTGGCCGCGGTGTCGTCACCTTCGGCACCATCACCGGCAGAAGGCTCGGCCAAGCGGTAGCCCACGCCGCGCACGGTCTCGATGGCGCTGGCATGCTCGCCCAGTTTTTGGCGAAGCGTCTGCACGTGCACGTCAACGGTGCGCGAACCGCCGTCGAAGTCCCAGCCCCACACGCTCTGCAGCAACGACTCGCGGGTAAAGACCACGCCGGGCTTGCGCATGAGGTACTCGAGCAGGTCGAACTCGCGCAGGGTGAGCTTAAGCGACTCGCCGGCAACAGTCACCTCACGATGGCTGGGCGAGAGCACGATGTCGCCCACGCTGAGCACATCGCTTGCCTGTTTGACCATGCCGCCGCGACGCAGCAGTGCGCGGCAGCGGCTGGCGAGCTCCATGAGCGAAAACGGCTTAGTCAGGTAATCGTCGGCACCGCCATCGAGCGCCATCACCTTGTCGAGCTCGGTATCCTTGGCGGTAAGCATCATGATGGGCACCGTCGCCGTCAGGCGATCGGCACGCAGTCGACGCATAATCGCCAAGCCATCGGTATCGGGCAGCATGATGTCGAGCAGGACGGCATCGGGTACCCGTCGCGCCACGGCAGCCTTAAACTCACCGTCGCACGAAAAGCCTTCGGCCTCAATCCCCTGCTTGCGCAGCGCATAGACCGTCAAATCCCTGATGTTGTCATCGTCCTCGACGTAATAGATCATGTTGAACCCCTTTGCGGCCGGCATGACCGCATCTTAACCCTAAAGGTACCTTTACTAGATGGTATCAGCCAAAACGCCCCGTCAAATAATCCGCCGTGCGCGGATCGGTCGGATTCTTGAAGAGTTGCGCGGTGGGCGCGTGCTCCACCAGCTCACCCAGCAAAAAGAATGCGACCGAATCGGAGATACGCGCCGCCTGCTGCATATTGTGCGTAACGACCACGAGCGTGCAGGTCTCTTTGAGCTCGCAGGCCAGCTGCTCCACCACCAGCGTCGACACAGGATCGAGTGCCGAGGTCGGCTCGTCCATCAGCAGAATGTCGGGCTGCACGGCAAGTGCGCGGGCGATGCACAGGCGCTGCTGCTGGCCGCCCGAAAGCCCCCGACCCGACTCTTTGAGCGTGTCCTTGGCCTCGTCCCACAGGGCGGCGCGTCGCAGGGAGTCTTCGACCAGCTCGTCGAGCACGACGCGATCGCGCACACCCATACCGCGCGGCCCATAGGCGACGTTGTCGTAGATGCTCATGGGAAACGGGTTGGGGCGCTGGAACACCATGCCCACGCGCTGGCGAAGGCGGCAGATGTCGTAGTCGCCCAGGATATCTTGACCATCGAGCGCAATCTTGCCCTCGATTCGGCAGTCCTTGCTGCCGTCGTTCATGCGGTTAAAGCAGCGCAGCAACGTGGACTTTCCGCAGCCCGAAGGCCCGATGAACGAGGTAATCTGCTTGTCGCGGATCTTGATATTCACGTCCTTGAGCGCATGGTGGTCGCCATAGAACAGGTCGAGGCCCTCAACATCGATTCGCGTCGGCGAGGCGGCAAGATCCTCTGCCGTGGGGCGAGTCGCATCCCCAACCTCGCGCTCGTGCGCGGCCTCGGCCTGCGCTTTCATGAGTTCTTCAAGCTCCGTGGGCTCCACAGCCGCAGCAGCCGTCATACCGCATACCTCCACATCGATATCAATTCAGCAGTATCGATAGTAGGAATCGCGGCTCATATGCACGTGAGCGCATTGTCAAGTGTTTGTAAGGGCACGCTGGCTATGCGGCGGGCAGCTCGATGGTGAATATCGTGTGTTCGGGCGTCGATTCACATGCAACGGTACCGCCGTGCGCGCATACGATCTCCTTGGCGATGGCAAGCCCCAGTCCAGCGCCGCCGCGATTGGTCGCACGCGCCGCATCCAGGCGATAGAACTTCTCAAAGATCACCTTGAGCTTAGCCGCAGGGATGGGATCGCCCTGATTGATAAAGCGCACGCGCACGCCACCGCCGTCCCGGCGTCTGGCCTCGATCGTGATGGTCGAGCCCTCATAGCTATAGGCAATAGCGTTTTTCATGATGTTGTTGAACACGCGAGCCATTTTGTCGCCATCCACGAGCACCGTCAGGTCCTCGCGAATATCAACTTGGACTTCCTTATGCTGCTCGTTGAGGATGGGATAGAACTCGTCAGCCACCTGAGCCAGCAGCAACCCCAGATCAACATAGCCGCGCGTGAGCACGATATCGTGGAAGTCAAAGCGCGTGATATCGAAGAACTCTTCGATGAGCGTATCGAGCCGGTGCGCCTTGTCGAGCGCCACGCCCGTAAAGTGCGCACGTTGCTCAACCGGCAGCTCGGGAGCCTCTTGCAGCAGCGAAAGATAGCCCACTACGCTCGCAAGCGGGGTGCGTAGGTCATGTGCCAAGTACGTAACCAGATCGTCCTTGCGATGCGACTCGTCACGCAGAGCTTGCTGCACCTTGCGCTCACGGTCACGCACGCGGTTAAGGGCGCCCTCGACCTCCAAGAAGTCGCCGTCGATGTTGTCCCAGGTGTCGGGGTGATCGATCAGGCGATCTTGAATACGAGCGGCCAGCACACAATCGGCATGCTGCTCGCCCTGTTCGTAGCCCTGGTAGTACAGGGCTCGGCCGCACAAGAACATCACGCACGCGGCAAGCGCCAGCACAAAGCCAAGCATGTTGAATACAAAGCCGGCATCGAACAGCACCGGCCCTTCGATGCCGCCGAGCGCCATGGCGCCAATCGCCAACGTCATGGCCCACGCGGCGCCGCCAATCACCACGCAGCGGCGCACGATCTCAAATCGATCGATCAGCAAAAAGCCAACAAGCAGCACCGCCAAGATTCCGACGATGTTGTCGATGCCAATCAGCAGCAGGCTCAGCAAAAAGAGCAGCACCGTTGCAAGCGCACGGTTGTCGACGACCGACCTCACGTAATCAAAGAGCCGATCGGGTACCTCGAATGCCTGCCTATCGTCTTTTGTCATATCCACTTCCCCACCATCAAAGGCGTTATTCGATTATGTAGCCGACGCCCCAGACGTTTTTGATAAAGCGCGGCTTTTGTGCGTCGTCGCCGATCTTTTCGCGCAGGTGGCGAATGTGCACCATCACCGTATTGTTGGAGCCGGGCATAAAATCCTCGTTCCACACCGCACGGAACAGGTCCTCCACGGCCACCACGCTGCCGCGATGCTCGACCAGATACAGCAAGATTGAATACTCGGTGGGTGTGAGGCGTACCGGTGCACCGTCCACCGTCACGGAACGAGCGTCGCGGTTGATCTCCAAGCCGTCGAGCTGAATGGTCGGCGACTCGGCCGCCTGTGCACGGCTACCGTAACTGGTGTAGCGGCGAAGCTGAGCGTGCACGCGCGCGATGAGCTCCAGCGGGCGGAACGGCTTAACCACGTAATCGTCCGCGCCAAGCGAAAGGCCCTCGATCTTGTCTTGCTGGGCATCGCGCGCCGTCAGCATGATCACGGGATAGGTATGGCTGGAACGGATCGTACGCAGCAGCTCAAAGCCATCGATATCGGGCAGCATGACATCAAGCAGCGCCAGATCGAACTCCTGCTCCAAAATCGCCTTGGCAGCATCGGCCCCGCTATAGGCAATCTGGACATCAAAGCCCTCTTTTGTAAGGTAGATGCCAACCAAGTCGGCGATGGCCTTCTCGTCATCAACTACCAAAATGCGCTCGTTCATGCGTGCTCCTCTCGCGCTCCATTATGCCTGAGGCGACGCACGCCACACACAACAAGCGTGGGTGATTAAGTCGGCCTTAAGCA
>CAJMJM010000039.1 GCA_905213725.1 Collinsella aerofaciens | reverse complement strand
TTCAGCCGCCGAGTGCAAAACCGAACAGCTCCTTAGCAACAACCATAGATTCTGGGGCGAAGCGTGATAAAACCCCCGATATAGGGTACAGTTACAGACGTTTGAATTTTTGCGGGCAGAGTAATCTGCCCGCTTTGTGCTGAAAAGGAAGTATTATGGCGCGCTACGATTACAAGTGCTCGAGCTGCGGCAACGTGTTTGAGGTTGAGCATCCCATGTCCGAGACTCCCGAGGTCGTGTGCCCCAGCTGCGGTGCCCCGGCGGCCAAGACGTTCTCGGCCAGCGGCATTAAATTTGAGGGCAGTGGTTTCTACAACACCGATCAACGAAGCGGCGGCTCCAGTACCAACGCCACCAGTGGCTGCTGCGCCAACTGCCCGCATAGCCGCTAGAAACCAAGCAGCCCCGCGATCAACGCCGATCGCGGGGCTAATTCTTTGCGCTAAGGGTAGCTAATTTGGGACGGGGCTTTTTTAACTACCCGGCCTGCAGGGTAGTTAAAAAAGCCCCGTCCCAAATTAGCTACCCTTGGGCCCGTATTACTTGTGGACCAGTCTGGCGCAGAAGTGGCCGTCGTAGGAGTCGGCGTTTACTGGCACGCTTTGGAAGAGGCCTCGATCGTTCTGGCGTACGGATACGAGCTTCTTGGCCTGATCGAACTCGGGGAGTTGCAGAATCTGTGCCTCGGAAAGCGGTGCCACGCTAAAGCCGGCACCCTCGGGAGAAGCAAGGAACGCGTCCACGACCTGCGTGTTCTCCTCGTCGAAGACCGAGCACGTCGCATAGATCAGCTCGCCGCCGGCAGCCACGCGCGCGGCGGCTTCCTTGAGCATCGTCAGTTGCAGTTTGGGCAGCTCAACCGCTACATCCTTTTCGGTCAGGCGCCAGGGGATCTCAGGATGACGGCGCATGGTGCCGGTGCCCGAGCACGGCGCATCGATAAAGACCGTGTCGAACTTAACCGGCTTGCCAAGCATGGCATCAAACGACGTCAGTACTTCATCAAGCTCGCAGGCATCACCCGAAACCGTACGAACGCCCTGAATACCGGCCTTGTGCAGGCGAGCGAGATTCAGATCGCACTTGCGATCATGCAGATCGAGCGCCGTATGCTGACGCTCATAGCCCGCACGCTTGGCCTGGCACATCATCACATAGGTCTTGGTACCACGACCGGCACCAATCTCAAGGCAGCTACCAGGGCGCGTGGCAGCTGTGGCGATAAGCTGCGCGTTGAGATCAGATGCCACCGCGGCAGCACGCTCAAACACACCCGAAGCAACGGTAACCTGGGCATCAACCGGGGCATGGCAGCCCGGGAAGACAGGCGCGACGAGCTGCGAGATATACGGATCGGGCTTGGTCGCAAAGGCGTTCTCATGCAGGGCCAGCGGCGCAGGTGCCAAGTTGCCGGCAAAGTTAAGCGCACCCTCTGGCGTGTCAAACGACGCCATGATACGAGCGCACAGCCAACGCGGCAGACCCATCAAGCGCGACAGACGAACCAAGCGTCGCTCAGACTCATTCACATCGGACGCCGTGGCAAAGTCCTCAACGTTGTCCGCGACCTTATGCAGCACGGCGTTGGCCAAACCGGCGGCAGACTTAGCTCCGCTGCGCACCAGCTCAACACCCTGACTTACGGCAACGCGGCCAGGCGTATGCAGATAGAGCATCTCGAAGGCCGAGATGCGAAGCGCCATGCGAACACGCGGCGCAACCTTTTTAGGCTTATCGAGAAACTGATCGAGCAGCTCGTCCAAAATACCCTGCGTGGCGGCCACACCCAGCGCCAAGCGGGCGGCAAAAGCGGAATCGCGCTGGTCAATAGCCTTGGCCGATGCGCGAGAGGACAGCACGTCACGCGCATACATGCCGCGGCGATCGGCCTCCATTAGCACATCGAGCGCAAGTTTGCGCGCGGGAGAAAGCTTGCTCATGACAAAACACCCCAGATAAGATCAGCGCCTTGCAGCCCAGCAGCCCAAGCAGAAGCGGCCATGGCACGCTTGCCATCGGGCTTAACCTCGAGCAGTTCAACCGCACCATCGGAAAGACCAAGGTAAACACGCTTGGCCTTAATGAGAACCTGACCCTCGCCAAGCGACACATCAGCTGGCGCAGCATCGAGCACGCGAACCGACTTGCCGGCAATCACGCAACGAGCGGGAGCGGTGTCGGACGAGGCAAGCACATGACGCACGCAATCAAGCGGCGCCATGTGCGGATCCAGACGCATCTCCTGCTTGGAAATCTTGGCAGCATGCGTGACGAGAGATTCATCCTGCTCGGTCCACACGGCGGTGCCGTCGGCAAGGGAAGGAAGCGTATCGGCAAGCAGTTTGCCGCCCAGCTCGCCAAGCTCCATAGTCAGTGCCTCAGCATGCTTACCGGCAACCGACGTGGAAGCCTGAGCACAATAAGCACCAGTATCCACGCCATGCCCAATGCGCATAATGGAAACGCCAGCAACCTCATCACCAGCAAGAATCGCACGCTGAATAGGAGCGGCGCCACGCCAACGAGGCAGCAAAGACGCATGAACATTCACAATACCAAGCGGCGCCATATGCAGCACATCATCCGGCAAAATGCAACCATAGGCAGCCACGCAGAAAATGTCAGCCTGGGCAGTCTTAAGCGCCTCAACGACCTCAGGCGTCATACGATTAGCCTCAATAACCGGCAACCCCAGCTCAAGCGCCTTAGCCTTAACAGGAGACGGCTCCAACTTTTTACCACGCCCACGAACAGCATCGGGACGAGTAACAACAAGCGCAATCTCATTACCAGCCTCAACAAGCGAAGTCAGCGAAGGCACAGCAAAATAAGGCGTACCCATAAACACAATACGCATAAAGATCGTCTCCTCTCAACCAAAGCCGAGACGGCTACAAATAACAGCGGAAAGCCAAGTACCCAGCCCATCCGCAATAACAATTCAACAAGAACAAATATACCCAAAACCAAAGAAAGAGCCGCAATAAAAGCAGCTCTTCCAACAAAGCAATTATCAGCGAAGACGCCCCTCCCTGGCCCACGGCACCCGGGCGAGACAAGCAGCGTCAACGTAGTCCCCGGGGCATCCGCCTATATCGTCCCGCGCGCAGTTTCGCAGCGCAGCGAGAATGTTTGAGCACGGGATGATATAGGCGGGTGCCCCGGGGACGGACAAACCTACTCCGTCTCACCCGGTCGAGCGCCGCGGGCCAGGGCGTCCTGGTACTCCTTGACCGCCTTGATGCGCTGCATCGGCTTCAGTCGCTCGAACATGGTGTTACCGTGCAGGTGATCGATCTCGTGCTGCAGGCACACGCAGAACAGATCGCCCGTGGCCTCATAGCGAATAAGGTTGGCATCCAAGTCGTACGCCTCGACGACGACATGGTCGGGACGCTCGATCTCGCAGCTAATGCCAGGAATGGAAAGGCAGCCCTCGCTAAACGGCACCAGATGGTCACTCTGCTCAACAATGACAGGGTTAATGAGCACGTACGGATCATAGTCGCTCTTGTCGCTGTAGTCGCAGTCGATGGTGACGAGCTGAACGAGCTCGCCGATCTGCGGAGCAGCTAGGCCGCAACCGCCGTTCTCGAACATCATCTTCTTCATCTTCTCGGCAAGCGCCTTGATCGCCGGGGTGATCTCCTCGATGACGGCGCACTCCTGGCGCAGACGAGGGTCGGGCGACAGTACGATTCCGTTGGCTTCCATGGCCATCCTTTCGGGTTGTTACATCAAATCATAGGCGTCGACGTCAACGCTCACGCTCACGCCGCGCACAGAGCCCACCTCTTTGAGGCAGGCGTCGATATCATCAGAGACATGGTACCCCACGGGCGACTTCACAAGCAGATGGAAGCGGAAACGGTCCTTGGCTCTCTCGATTACACACGAAGCCGGGCCCAGCACCTGCGGCACGGCACTCCCCGCCCGCAAAAAGTCGGGCGCGGCGGCATGCCAGCGACGCTTAAGAAGCTTTGCAATACGCCCGATGTAGTCCTGCGCGTCGTCTCGGTTCGCCGACCACACCAAAATGTTGACTAGGCGAACAAACGGCGGGTACAGCGCGTCGCGGCGCTGGTCCAGGTCGTAGTCGGTAAAGATCGAACGGTCGTGCTCAGCGACGGCACGAATGACCGGATCCTCGGGCAGGTAGGTCTGGATGATCACCTCACCGGGGCGATCGCCGCGGCCGGCGCGGCCCGCAACCTGCTCCAGCAGGTCGTAGGCGCGCTCCCCTGCGCGGAAGTCCGGCAGCTTGAGGGCGAAGTCGGCATTGACCACGCCCACGAGCGTGACCTCGGGAAAATCGAGGCCCTTGGCGATCATCTGGGTGCCCAGCAGCACCGCGCAATCAGCGGCATCGAACTGCTCGAGCAGTTTTTTATGCGCGTCCTTGCCGCGCGTGGAATCGGCATCCATGCGAATGATGGCGACGTCCTCAGGAAGCATCTGGTGCAGTGCGTCCTCGATCTGCTGCGTGCCTAGACCCATTTTTGCCAGGTAGCGGCTGCCGCACTTGGGGCAACGGCTCGTGGGCGCGGGATACGGCTGCACGCGCCAAGACGAACCGCATGTGTGACATTGCAGTGTGTGCGTGCGCTCGTGATACGTAAGCGCGGTGGAGCAGTGATTGCAGGTGGGGACGCAGCCGCACTCGCGGCACATCAGGAATGGCGCAAAACCACGGCGGTTGTGCAACAGCACGGCTTTTTCGCGGCGCTCGACCACACGCTCCAGGCCTTCCATCAGCGGTTTTGAGAACATGGAGCGGCTGCCGTGCGAGAACTCGCGGCGCAGGTCGGCAATGCGGACCGTGGGCAGCACGGCGTGTCCCGGGCGCTCGGGCATCTCCACACGCGTCCAGGTAACACCGTTGTACGTGCCGCGGCGGCAACGATCGAGGGCCTCGGCAGAAGGCGTGGCAGAGCCCAACACGAGCGGGCAGCGGTAGCGCCGCGCCATCTCGGCCGCCACCTCGCGCGCGTGGTAGCGCGGACTGGAGCCCTGCTTGTAGCTGGTCTCGTGCTCCTCGTCGATGATGATGAGGCCCAAGTCGCTGAGCGGGCAAAAGAGCGCCGAGCGGGCGCCGACGACCACGCGGGCCGCACCGCTGGCAACCATATCCCACTGGTCCAGGCGCTCGCCAGCAGAAAGACGCGAATGGAACACGGCTACCGTCTCGCCAAAGCGCGAGCGGAAGCGGCCGACGGTCTGGGCCGTCAGTGAGATCTCGGGCACGAGCACGCAGGCCGAACGGCCGGCCGCCAGCACGCGCTCGATGGCGGAGAGGTACACCTCGGTTTTGCCGGAGCCGGTGACGCCGTCAACCAACACCACGTCGCCATGAGCGTCCAGACGGGCGCGCTCAATCTGCGCGAGTGCCTGTTGCTGGCCGTTGGTAAGTGCGACCGGCGCCTTACCACTTGCCGAGGACAGCGTGGTCTGCTCGCTGCAGCCACGCCAAGCACGGCGCTCCTCTACCACCACGACGCCGCGCTTTTCGAGCGCCTTGATGGTCGCCGACATGCTGTTATAGAGAAGGTTGAGGTCGCGCGTCGTGACCGGTCCGCACTGGAGCGCCTCGATGAGCTGACGCTGGCGAACGGCGGTCTTGGGCGGCGTATAGTCAAATCCCTCGGGCGTGAGCATGACCCAGCGGTTTTTGATAGGCTTGACGGCGGGACGTTCAACCGTCCACACGCCATCGTCGCCCTTGACCACACGCGGGCTTCCACCCGGTGGCAAGAACAGGCGCAGGCACTCGGAAAGTGTCGCGACATACTCGCGGCTCATCCAGCACGCGATACGGGCAGCCTCGGCGGTAAAGAGCGGATTGCTGAGGATGGCTTCGACGGGCTTAATGCGCGAAGGGTCGAGGGCGTTGTTGCCCTGTAGGTCGCCCAGCTCAGGCGCAATGTCGCCGATATAGCCCGCGGCCGCACGGTTGCCAAAGTGGACCAGGACTGTGGATCCGCTCTGCGCCTCGATGGCAAGGGACCGGGGGATACCGTAGGCGAATGGCTCGGACAGCGCACGCGTCGGGATGTCGAGGACCACGCTCGCGTAGGCGGCAATGGACTCGCGCGCAGGCTTGGGCTGAGCCGAGGCAGCGGCAGGCACGGAATTCACCAGAGTCTCCTCCGGTTCCGGCGAACCAAACAGCGAAAGTTGCTCGGCCATGGCCCCAGCACCTCCTATCCCATACGTCTACAGAAACAAGAGCCCCGCTCTGAGTGAACGGGGCTCGGATACATACGTTTGCGCAGCGATTACAGCGCCATCGTGCGGGCGCGGTCAATGCGCGCCAGGCAGTCGTCACGACCGACGAGCGCCATGGTCTCGCCCAGCGGAGGGCTCACCATGTTGCCGCAGACGGCGACGCGCACGGCCTGGAACACCACGCGCTTCTTGAGGTCCATCTGCTCGGGCAGCGGCTCAAGCGCGGCGTCGATGTTGGCAGCCGTCCACTCGTTCACACCCTCGAGCGCGGCCTTGGCGGCATCAAGAATGGCACCCATGCCCTCCTTGGCCAGGCCCTTGTTGACGGATTTCTCGTCATACTCGAGCGTCTCGGCCGTAGCGAAGATGGGAGCGGCGACGGTCACGGCGTCGGCAGGCATCTTGGTGCGCGGCTTGACAATGGCGGCAAGCGCGTCGATCCAATCCTCGCCGTACTCGACATTACCCTCGATGAGACCCGCCTCGTGCAGCTCGGGGACCATGATCTCATCGGCAAACTGGGCGTCGGACATACCGTTGATGTACTCGGCATTGACCCAGTCGAGCTTCTTGGGGTCGAAGGTCGCCGGGTTCTTGGAGATGCGGTCGAGCGAAAACTTGCTGGCCAGGACATCGCGCGGGATGATCGTGGTCTCGCCGTCGAGCGACCAGCCGAGCAGCGCCAAGTAGTTGACGAAGGCGTCGGACACGTAGCCGGCGTCGCAGTACTCCTCCACGGACGTGTCGCCGTGGCGCTTGGAGAGCTTTTTGCCGTCGGCGCCCAGGATCATGGAGATGTGGGCGAACGTGGGCACGGGAGCGCCGAGGGCCTCGTACACCATGACTTGACGCGGGGTGTTGGACACGTTGTACTCCCAAACAATAACAAAAATGATCTTCATCATGGCGTCATCGACGACGGTCGCGAAGTTGTACGTGGGCGTGCCGTCGGAACGGAAGATGACAAAGTCGTCAAGCTCCTTGGCGTCGAAGGTTACCTCGCCGTGGACGGCGTCGTGGATGACGACGTCGCCGCGGTCCTCGGGCACCTTGATGCGAAGGACGTAGGACTCGCCGGCCTCGATGCGACGGCGGGCCTCCTCGGGATCAAGATCGCGGCAACGGCGCTGATAGCCCTGGAAGGGGTCCTTGCGCTCCTGCGCGGCCTTGCGGTCGGCTTCGAGCTGCTCCTTGGTGCAGAAGCAGGGATAGGCCTTGCCCTCGTCCCAAAGCTTCTGGGCGGCCTGCTTGTACAGGTCCAGGCGCTCGGTCTGGGCGTAGGGGCCAAAATCGCCGCCCACCTCGGGACCCTCGTCCCAGTCCAGGCCCAGCCAACGCATGGCGCGCAGGATGATCTGCGTGTTCTCGTCGGTAGAGCGGGTGGGGTCGGTGTCGTCGATGCGCAGGATGAACGTGCCGCCGTTTGCACGGGCGAAAGCCCAGTTATAGATAGCGGTGCGGGCGCCGCCAATGTGCAGCTTGCCCGTCGGTGAGGGTGCAAAGCGGACGCGAACGTCTGATGCCATGGAAATCTCCTCGATTGCAGGATGGATGTCTAACCGCACCAGTATAAAGCATCAAAGCAACCTCCGCACAAAGGGCACCGACCCAGTCATTGGGTAGCTAATTTTGGGACGGGGCTTTTTTAGCTACCCTATATCGAGATTGGTCTTAGGCTCCGAAGACTCCGGATTGGGTAGCTAAAAAAGCCCCGTCCCAAATTAGCTAACCAATGGCTCGGTGCGGAAAGGGTGTGAATGTTTGATTTACGCGCTATGATGTGCCCTTGCATAGAGAGCCCGGCGGAATGGTAACGGTCGCCGGGACACGTTTTTTGAAAGGACAATCATGTCAGAAGAACTTCGTTCCATTCCGCCCCAACACGGGTCCTTTGTTTTTACGTCGGAGTCGGTGACCGAAGGTCATCCCGATAAGATCGCTGACCAGATCAGCGACGCCGTCCTCGACGCAATCCTCGCCAAAGAAATAGAGCTCCAGGAGCAGGGCTACATCGCCCCCAACGGCGTGCCTGCCAACGTGGAGAACGTCCGTTGCGCCTGCGAGACCCTCGTGACCACCGGCACCGTCATCGTCGCCGGCGAGATTCGCACCCAGGCCTACGTCGACGTACAGGAAATCGCCCGCGGTGTTATCCGCCGCATTGGCTACAACCGTGCCAAGTTCGGTTTTGACTGCGACACCTGCGGCGTTATGAGCCTCATCCACGAACAGTCGCCCGATATCGCCCAGGGCGTCGACGAGTCCTTCGAGACCCAGACCGGCGCCACCACCGACCCGATCGACCTGATCGGTGCCGGCGACCAGGGCATGATGTTCGGTTATGCCTGCAACAAGACCAAGACCATCAAACCCATGCCACACAACCTGGCACGCCCCCAGCCCAAGCGACTGGCCGCCGTGCGTCACGACGGTACCCTCGCCTATCTGCGTCCCGACGGCAAGACCCAGGTCACCGTGCGCTACGAGGAAGGCAAGCCCGTCGAGGTCACGACGATCGTCATCTCCACGCAGCACGCCGCCGAGATCGAGGACATGGGCAAGATCAAGGCCGACCTCATCGAGCACGTCATCACCCCGGTCATGGCCGCCGAGAACATGCCGTGGGACAACGCGGACATCTACGTGAACCCCACCGGTCGCTTTGTCGTGGGCGGCCCCATGGGCGACACGGGCCTCACTGGCCGCAAGATCATCGTCGACACCTACGGCGGCTACGGCCGTCACGGCGGCGGTGCCTTTAGCGGCAAGGACTGCACCAAGGTCGACCGCTCCGCCGCATATGCCGCGCGCTGGGTCGCCAAAAACGTGGTCGCCGCCGGCCTAGCCGACCGCTGCGAAGTCGAGCTTGCCTACGCCATCGGCGTTTCCAAACCCCTCTCAATCATGGTCGACACCTTCGGTACCGCACATGTTGCCGAGGACAAGATCGTTGAAGCCGTAGAGAAGACCTTCGACCTGCGCCCGGGTGCAATCATCCGCGACCTGGACCTGCGCCGCCCCATCTACGAAAAGACGGCAGCCTACGGTCACTTCGGCCGAGAAGACGCCGACTTCACCTGGGAGAAAACCGACCGAGTCGAAGAACTCAAAGCAGCCTGCGGCCTGTAAGCAGGCGGCTAAAGCTACAGCCAAATAGAAACGCACCAAAAAGAGGTACCGAAACAACCGGTACCTCTTTTTTATTTAATCGGTGGTGAAGATGAGTCGACATGGAGCACAGAATAGGTCTCCAGCTGATGGATTTTGCAGCATGAGCGCCTCTACCATGTATCCTAAGTTCCGAGGGCTTTGGTATTTGGTCGATCGCGAGTTCCGCCCGAGCCGGAGGCCACTTAATGTGGCCTCCGAGCGCGACAGGGCTGTAGAGCAGGCGACCAAAAACCAAGGACCGCGGAACGACGGGATAGAAAAGGAGCACCCATGGCAGGCAAGCCGCAAACACTAGCTACGACCTCGGCATTCGAGATCTTGGGCCCCGTCATGGTCGGCCCCAGCTCATCGCACACCGCCGGCGCCCTGCGCTGCGCACAAGTTGCCGCCAGCCTGCTGGAAGGCCGCATCACCAAAGTCACCTTTGGCCTGTGGAACTCCTTCGCCCACACCTACCGCGGCCACGGCACCGACCGCGCTCTCGTCGCGGGCATTCTGGGCCTCGACACCGATGACGAGAACATCAAGCAGGCCTTTGACCTCGCACGTGAGCAGGGCCTCGAATATCACTTTGACATCAAGGGCGACGACGCCTCCATCCACCCCAACACCGTCGACATCGACATGGTCGACGACACGGGCGCCACGGCACAGGCCCGCGGCGAGAGCCTGGGCGGTGGCAAGATGCGCATCAGCCGCATTAACGGCGTCGGCGTCGACATCTCAGGTATGTATTCCACGCTCTTCGTGGCGCACAAGGACGTCCCCGGTGTACTCGCCGCGCTCACCAACCTGCTCGCCTACGCCCACGTAAACATCGCCTTCTGCCGCACCTACCGCACCGAAGTGGGCGGCCAGGCCTACTCTGTCTTTGAGACCGACGGCGCGCCCGACGACACCGTCGTCCCCATGCTGCGCAAGCTCGACAATGTCGATTACGCAACGTTTATCGAGCTCCCCGGTTCTGCCTCGTCGCTCTCCCCCGGCGTCTCGGCCAAGGAGATCTTCGACGACGGTGAGCAGCTGCTAGATGCGTGCGAGGAACTGCGGCTCAGCATCGGCGCCGTCATGGCCGTGCGCGAGGCGCGTCTGACCGGCGAGGCCCACGCCGTCGCCGCCATGCGCCGCGTGCTCGAGGTTATGCGCGAGGAGACCACGGCCCCCATCGCCAATCCGCAACGTTCGCTTGGCGGGCTTATCGGCGGCGAGGCCAAGCTCGTCGAAGCCACCGGCCGCAACGATTTGAGTGCAATCCTGATGGGCGTCGTCCAGACCGACGCCGTGGCCCGCGCGATGGCCGTGCTCGAGCGCTCCGCCACGATGGGAGTGATCGTCGCCGCCCCCACGGCAGGCTCCGCAGGTGTTGTGCCCGGCTGCGTGCTGGCGCTTGCCGATCACCTTCGGCTCGACGACGAGCAGGTCATGGACGCGCTCTACTGCGCAGCCGCCATCGGCCTCAACCTCACCACGAGTGCCTGCGTCGCCGGCGCCGAGGGCGGATGCCAGGCCGAGGTGGGAAGCGCCGCCGCCATGGCAGCAGCCGCGCTGGTGCAGATGCTCGGCGGCACGCCCGAGCAGGCGCTCGACGCCAGCTCCATCGCGCTGAGTAACCTGCTGGGCCTCGTTTGTGACCCCGTCGGTGGCCTCGTGGAGGTGCCCTGCCAAAACCGCAACGCCATCGGCGTGGCAGCGGCCTTTAGCTCGGCACAACTCGCCCTCGCAGGCATTAAGAGCCTGGTGCCGTTTGACCAGATGGCACATGTCATGCTATCGGTGGGCCACGCGTTGCCGGCCACGCTGCGCGAGACGGCAAAGGGCGGCATCGCGCAGGCTCCGGCCGCACTTTCAGCCTGTGCAAAATGCGGCGTGTGCGGATAGCGGCAAAGAACGACTCAAAGGTGGGACAAATGTCCCACCTCTTTTGAATGCCACCGTTTCCGTACCACAAACAGCAGGGCAATCGCTATAATGCAAGCCCAGTAAAAACACGATGAACCGCAAGGCGAAAATCGAAGGATATGCATACGATGTCGCAAAACGATCGAACTCAACTGATTCCCGATCCGCAGCAACCGAGCAGGCACACCGGCGGCGTTCAGTCGCCGCGTCCTATCGCGCCGAGCCACGGTCAGCAGCGTAGTGCAGCAAACGCTTCCCAACACCCGAACCAACAGCGACAGCAGCGTCAACAACGTCAGCGGCGCCAGGCAAACGGCAATGCGCCCAAGCAGCCCCCCACGCACGCTCGAGGCGATCGCGGCCCCGCGCGCAAACCCGCCGAGAACAATAAGTCGGGCAAAAAGACGACGTTATTTGTCGTCCTGGGCCTAATCGTCATTGTCTATATCGTAGGCGTCGTAGCGATTTCGCAGGTAGCCTACCCCAACACCACCATCGCCGGCGTCGACGTCTCGTTCTCCAACGCTTCGTCTGCCGCCACCAAGGTCAATTCGGCATGGAAGCACTATAAGCTCGCCGTGACAGGCGATGACTTTAGCTGGACCTATCAGCCCGAGTCCGATGAGCCCATCGTCGACGGCGAAGCTGCCGCAAAAGAAATCATCAGCCACAACGAAGCCTTTGTATGGCCGGTCCGCCTTGTGGAATCCTTAAGCGGCAAGGCCAATAAAACCGCTACCTCCAACGAAGTCGATCTTGATCAAGACGTCGACCTGTCCATGCTCTCCGATACCTTTGACCAAAAGAAGTTTGAGAAGGATCTGGGCGCCGCCATCGACGAGTTTAACGAGGGTCGTTCGGGCACGTTCGAGGCCAATAGCTCCTATGACGAGCGCGCCGGCAAGTTTACCGTCGAGAAGGCGCGCTCCAACGAAAAACTCAACCGCGACCATGTCATTAAATATGCCGAGCTCGAGCTTGCCTCGCTGGCCGAGACCGTAGATCTTTCCAAGCTCGGCAACGATGCCTATGAGCCGCTCAATGGAACGCTGACCGATGATCAGATTCAGGCCGCATGCGATGCCGCCAACAACTTCCTGGGCGTCAACGTGACCCTCAAGCTCAACGGCGAGGATGCCGGCAAGGTTGATGGCAGCTCCGTATTGCAGTGGATCAGCTTTGCCGATCCGGCCAACCCCACGCTCGATTCGTCGCAGATCAGCAGCTGGGCAGCCGAGCTCGCCAACGGCTTTAATACCGTGGGCTCTACTCGCTGGTGGACGCGCGCCGATGGCAAGCAGTGCGCCGTCGAAGGCGGTGACTTTGGTTGGTCCATCGACAGTAGCTCGCTCGCCAAGCAGGTCGAGGACGCCATTAACAACAAACAGACCGGCGAAATCGAGATCAAGTACTCCCAGAAGGCCGACACCTTTACCGCAAAGGGAGAGCCCGACTGGAAGGCATACATCGATGTCGATCTGTCCGAGCAGCACGCGCGCTACTACGACGAGAACGGCAATATCGTTTGGGAGGCCAACTTTATTTCCGGGAAACCGGGCGAAGACGCCACCCCCGAGGGCGTGTGGCAGATCAACAGCAACGACGGCGGCAGCACCCTGATCGGAGCCAAGGACCCCGAGACCGGTAAGCCCAAATACGAGAGCCCGGTGAGCTACTGGATGCCGTTCGAGGGCAATATGATCGGCTTCCACGACGCCACCTGGCAAAACGACAAGAGCTTCGATAATGCCGAGTCGTACAAGTGGTGCGGCAGCCACGGTTGCATCAACCTGCGCCTGGCAGACGCCAAGGCACTTCACGACTGCATCAAAGTCGGCCTGTGCGTGGTTGTCCACTCGTAGTGCAACGCGCACATTCCTACAACATGGAGCTGCTGCGACCAATCTAACAGTTCCGAAAGAAACCGTCTTATGCGCCCGCCTCAACCGGTGGGCGCATATACTTATCGAGGTACTTTCTATAAAGGAGACGCTATGCCGAATGTCCCCACGACCACCCCGGGCCCGGATGATACCGAGCACACGCTCGAAGATGTCACCGAAACGATTCCTCTGATTACAAACGTACATGCCGATAAGCAGAGCGGACGCGCGAACGATGCGACCGAGATTTCCGATGAAGAGGCATATGCCAAGCTCAAGGCAAAACGTGCCGAACGTCGACGCAAAAAGCTCATCCGACGCGGCATTGCGGCCGGCGTCGTGGCCGCCATTGTGCTCATCGCCGTTGTCGTGACCTTAGCCATCAACGCACGGCCCGCAGGCAACAACGGGCCTGTGACCGACATGGTGACCGAGGGAACGTTTACCACAACGGTCGAGGCGAAAGGCCAGCTCAAACCCATTTCGTCCTCAGTGGTCTCCCCTTCTGTCGACGGTACGGTCGATTCGATCAACGTGCAGGCAGGCCAATCCGTCAACGAGGGCGACGTGCTTATGACCATTAAAAACGACGAGCTCGATCGCAACGTTGCCGAGGCGCAGCGTGCAGTTGCAGCCGCCCAGGAAGACCTCACCAACGCGCAGAAAGCCGCAGCTGCCGCGCAGGCCACCCCAACGACGGACGTCGATGGGGCTTCCGCAGCAGCTGGCATCTCCGCCGCATCGACGGACACGAACGCCGTATCGGCCGCGCAGCGCAGCCTCGCATCGGCCCAGGCAAACCTCGATCAGGCGAACGCCAAGGCAGCCAGCCGTACGGTCACGGCCCCGAGCTCGGGTAGCATCGTGGGGCTCAACGCTAAGGTGGGCGCCACGGTAACAGGCGGCATGATCATGGGCGAAAGCGATACGAGCGGCGGCAAGCAGTGCATGCAGATCGCCGACCTATCCAAGATGAAGGTGACCGTGCAGGTGGGCGAAAAGGACATCGCCAAGATCGCTGTTGGGCAGCGCGCCACCGTCACGTATCCCGCGTTTCCCGATATCGTGAGCCAGGGAACCGTTACGGCCATCGCGTCGGTGGCAAACTCCGACGCCGCCAACGGTGGCGGCAGCGTGACCTTTAACGTCGACATCCTCATCGAGGCGCCCGACGCGCGCCTGAAGCCGGGCATGACGGCCGAGGTATCGGTGGTGACCGAGCAGCTCGACGACGTGGTGATGGTGCCGACGATGGCGCTCATGACCGAGGATGGCGAACACTATTACGTCAACGTGGCAACCGATG
>CAJMJM010000038.1 GCA_905213725.1 Collinsella aerofaciens | reverse complement strand
GACGACAAGACGGTGCGTCGTGCCTGACTGGGCTACTGGCAAAACTTGGACGTGACGACCTATGCCGGCTGGGAGGATTTCCTTGCGCGCAACGGCCTCTCCCCTGCCGACGAGCGCCTGCATCTGCTGACCAAAAAGGCGCGCAGAACCTATGCGCAGAGTACCTACCGCGATGGTGACTACTTGGTCTTTGGCAGCGAGAGCTCGGGCATTCCCGAGCCACTGCTTGCCGCGGCGCCCGAGCGCTGCGAGCGCATCCCCATGCTGCGCGATTGCGACTCACTCGATAACGCCGAGGCTTGGGAAGCTCACGAGGAATCGCTCGGGCATACCGAGGACAGCCACGAGGCCATCCTGCAGCAGGATATCTGCGGCAACTTCGTTAACCCCGACGACTACCGCATCAGCGCGCTCAACCTCTCCAACAGCGCCGCCATCGTCCTCTACGAGGCCCTACGCCAGGCAGGCTTTCCGGGAATGTGACAAAGGGACTATCCTTTTGCCACATTCGAGCGCCACGTCGATGGCACACACGCCTAATTGATGCTCTAGATATAGGCCCTCACTTTTAATCAGAATTAACTAAAGTAAAATGAAGTTAAACGGCGGTGTGAAAGGAGAGCCTTGTGGAATATCTCGAGAACCCGTTTACCCCCAGTTTTGGTGAGGTTCCTGCCCATCTCGCTGGCAGACAACAGATTATTCGGGATTTGGACCGTGCCTTCTTGAGTCAGCGCAGGCGCCCAGAATTGACCTCGATCTTCTCAGGCGCACGTGGAACCGGTAAAACCGCTCTCATGTCGTCGCTCGCGACAAGGGCGGAATCCCACGGCTGGATAGCCGTAAAGACGACCGCGCTCCCGGGAATGCTTGAGGAAATCGAGTTCGGGGCGAAACGTGCTGCCGGCCATCTTATCGACCCGTCTAAGAACTTCGAAGTCACCGGTCTCGGAATTGCACCGCTCGGCAGCGTCGAGGTCAATCGCGTTCACGATGCTTCAACCTGGCGTTATCGCATGAGCGACATCATCGACCAGCTCAATGAGGCGGTCACCGGTCTGCTCGTCACTGTGGACGTGTTGTACCCGACACGCGACGAGATGATCCAACTCGCAGCCACGTATCAGCACTTTGTGACCGATGGGAAACGCGTCGCCTTGCTTATGGCGGGACTTCCCAACAACGTCTCTACGTTGCTGAACCACAAGACGGTCTCGTTCCTTCGCCGCGCCCAACAATATCATCTGGGTCGCATTGCCGACTATGACGTGCGCGAGGCCTTGATTCGCACAATCCAGGAAAACGATCGCCTGGCAGATGCTGAGGGAATTGATAGAGCCGTTCGCTCGATCTCTGGATTTCCCTTCCTATTGCAACTCGTAGGTTACCGTGCCTGGGATCTCACAAGCGATTCGAAGGAAATCTCGTCACGCGACTTTGACCTGGGAATCAAAATCGCGCGCGACGAGATGGACGACCGAATCCTCGCGGCAACCTATCGGGAACTCACTGCAGAGGACAAGCGATTCCTCATCGCCATGCTCGATGACGAGGAAGAGTCCACCACCGCTGACCTTGTCGAGCGCCTTAAGCGTTCGCCGCAGCAGGTCTCCCGCTACCGACGCCGCATGATAGACGCCGGCATCATCGGGGAGCGAGGACGAGGGCTCGTCGCATTTGAATTGCCATTCTTCCGCGACTATCTCGCAGCTCAATGCGTGAAATAGGCATCAATGAGGCAAAGGGGCTGTCCCTTTGCCTCATTGTCTATAGATAGCGGCCGGTGATGCTTGCGGAGCAAACTGCGATGTCGCCCGGAGTGCCGGCACAGACGATTTGCCCGCCGGCGTCGCCACCGCCCGGTCCCATGTCGATCACGTAATCGGCGTTACGGATAAGGTCGAGATCGTGTTCGATCACGATAACCGTGGCGCCTTTGGCAACGAGGCCGTCGAACACACTCAGCAACACCTGAACATCGAGCGGATGTAGTCCGATCGTGGGCTCGTCGAATACGAATACGGCGTCGTCCTGCACGCGGCCCATCTCGCTCGCGAGCTTAAGGCGCTGTGCCTCACCGCCCGAAAGCGCCGGTGTGGGCTCACCCAAGGTGAGATAGCCCAAGCCCAGGTCGTGTAAGGTCTGCAAGCGCGCCTGAACCTTCTTGAGTCCCACCGTGGCGTCGAGCGCCTCATCCACACTCATGTCCATGAGCTGCGGCAACGTAAGCAGGCTCCCGTCCTTGCCCTCACGATGGATATGCGAAGCCGCGTCTGCATAACGTGAGCCGCGACATGCCGGGCAGATGATCTCGACATCGGGCAAAAACTGCACGTCAAGCGATATCGAGCCCGTGCCGTCGCACGTAGGGCAGCGCAAAGCGCCAGTGTTGTAGCTAAATGCGCCCGCTTTGTAGCCAGCTGCCTTGGCCTCGGGCGTACGGGCGAAGGCGCGGCGCAGCTCATCATGGATGTCGGCATAAGTTGCCACCGTCGAGCGAACATTGGCGCCGATGGGCGTGGCATCAATCAGATTTGCGCGGCTAATGCCCTCGGCATCGACCCAACGCACGTGTCTTGGCAGGCGCTCGCCGGCTGCCTGCGCCTTGAGTGCCGGAATGAGCGTCTCGAGCACCAATGTCGTCTTGCCCGAACCCGAAACGCCCGTCACCGCGACAAGGCGACCACGCGGGATATCGACTTCGAGCGGCTTGACGGTGTGGATGGTATCGGTTGCCATGCGGATATGTCCCTGGTCGAACATGTCGTCGTCAGTCACCTGCGGACGCAAGCGCTTGGGCTCTGCGCGCAAAAACGGAGCGATGCGGCTGCCCCGCGATTGCTCGACCTCGTCTACCGTGCCTGCAGCAATCACATTGCCGCCGCCTGCTCCAGCAACGGGGCCCATCTCGACCAGATAGTCGACTTCCGCCAGTGCGCGCGTATCATGGTCGACAACAACCACGGTGTTGCCGTCATCCACCAGATCGCGCATCACGCCCACCAAGCCGTCGACATTGGCAGGATGCAAGCCGATCGAGGGCTCATCCAGCACATAAAGCACGCCCGTCGATCGGTTGCGCACCACGCGAGCAAGCTGTACGCGCTGGCGCTCACCCGTGGAGAGCGTGGCACCGGCGCGATCGAGTGAAAGGTAATCGAGACCCAGGTCGACCAGACGACGGGCCGCGCTCAAAAACGAATCGCAGATATCCGTCGCCATGGGCCGCATCTCGGGCGGCAAGGATGCGGGCACCCCGCGCACCCACTCAATCGCCCCGCCCAGCGTCATGGCCGCCGCTTGCGCCAGATTGATACCGCGCACCTGGGGCTGGCGCGCAGCCTCGGAGAGACGCGTGCCGCCGCAATCGCGGCATGCTCCCTCGCGCAAAAAGCGCGCAACGCGTTTTAAACCCTTATCGTCCTTGACCTTGGCGAGCGCATTCTCGACGGTATAGACGGCGTTGTAATAGGTGAAGTCGAGCGGCGTGGCGCCCTCACCGTTTTTGGGAACGTAGAGAATGTGCTTCTTAACCGCCGGACCATGAAACACGATGTCGCGCTCTTGAGGCGTGAGCTGGTTAAACGGCACGTCGGTGCGTACGCCCATCTCACCTGCCACCTGCTTCATCAGATCCCACATGAGCGTACCCCAGGGAAGCACCGCGCCCTCGTTGATAGTCTTTGACTCGTCGGGCACCAGGCTCGCTTCGTCCACCTCGCGCATGACACCGGTGCCGCCACATGTGGGGCATGCACCGCCGCTATTGAAAGCCAAATCCTCGGCACTCGGCGCGTAGAACTCGCGGCCGCATGTCGGACACGTGAGCGACAGGCCCGCAGCCACGTTAAGGCTCGGCTCCACGCGTGCCCCGCAATGTGGGCACGCGTGATGGGCGCAACGGCTAAAGAGCAGACGCAGGCTGTTGTTGAGCTCGGTCATGGTGCCAAAAGTGGAGCGCACGCCCGGCACGCTGGGGCGCTGATGCAATGCGAGCGCCGCTGGCACGTGCAGCACCTCGTCCACCTGGGCGTGCTCGGCCTGCGTCAGACGACGGCGGGTATAGGTGCTGAGCGCCTCCAGGTAACGGCGCGAGCCCTCGGCATAAAGAACTCCCAGCGCCAGCGAACTCTTGCCCGAACCCGACACGCCGGCAATACCCACGAGCTTTCCCAGCGGGATATCAATATCGATGTCCTTAAGGTTATGGACACGCGCGCCACGCACCTCGATAGCCTGCGGGCTCATCTTCTGTTCCGTCACCTTTATCACCCTACTCATGCCATAAAACTCGATCGCGAATGTACTCGCCCAGCATGGGCACGGTAAACCGGACGAGACCGTATCCGGCAGCCTCGATGACGCGCTCGCGAATCAGGCTTGCGCGATATTTGCTCGCCCAACTCTGAGTACGGTCGCAGCGCTCAATGATATCCGCCATACGCGTCGGTTTACCCTCGTCAACCGCCATGGCCTCGATAAAGAGGCGTTGCGGGCTGCGCAATCCATAATACAGGGGCGCGTCGACCGCTTCGTAGAACTCGGGGACGGCATCCGCATGGCCATCCTCGACATCGCACCTTTCAATGACCTGCGAGTTGCGTCGGACAGCAGAGCGCCACATGTAATAGCCCACCAGCTGAACCATATAGGGATGCCCCATGCTCTTGCGTGCCGCAAGGTCCGCCGTCTCCGCGTCAACGTAAAGACCAGCGTCTTTGACCGTCTGGATATATGAATCGCGCACCTTGGGCAAAGAAATCGCCCCCAGCGTACGCTGCTGGGCACGGCGCAAAAACGTCACGCTCGGCTCTTCGAGCAAGTCATCAACCATACTGGGCAATCCAGCGAACACCAGCGCAAGACCGCGCTGGTCGCTATCGGGCAATCCCGTAGCATCCTGATCTCCGAGCACTTGCTGATAGAGAACGGCAAGAGCCGCCAGCTCCTCGATAGACGCAGACTGCGCCTCGTCAATCGCAAACAGTATGCCCTTTCCCGGCCCGAGTTTCTTGAGGCGTTCGTTGACTAACCCGCGCAACGTCTCGCCTTTTGTCCGCGCCGCCTCGACCGACATCCGGCCAAATGACGGCCCAAACTCCATTGACGTCACAACGGGTTTATTCGAGCGAAGCGCGTCGGTCAATCGGTCGCATAAGCCAAGCGAAGCGGAATCGGAGACAACCGCCCATCCGCGCTCGCTGGCTAAACGCTGCAGCTCCCGCAGGAGAACCGTTTTGCCACAGCCGCGGTTTCCCGTAATGAGCATGAGCCTGCCCGGCGCTCCGGCGCCGTTGTCGAGTCCTTCTTCAAAATCTTCGATAACAGACTCGCGACCGATGAGTATCGGAGGCCGCTTACCAGCCGTGGGCTTAAAGGGATTTGGATTCATGTCGGCCTCCTCGGATTGGCAAACCCTGGTAATAGTTATACCAACTTGTACCGAGTTACACCAATAGCATACGACAAAGGAACTGACCCTCTATCACCTATGGCCGAAAAACTCGGCGTCTGCTGCTCGCCAGGGGCGAAAGGTGGCGGGATCGATCTTTACGTGCGCCGCGGCGGGTACGTCGTACCATTTGACCGCGTAACCGGCACCGTGAGAGCAAAAGACCGAATCGGGCGTGTTGGGCAGATCGGCCTCGGGCTCATAGGTGGCCGCCTCGATGACGCGCTCAGCATCATGGCAAGCCGCATAGCCGGCAAACTCTAGGTACAGATGTCCGCGACCGCTCGTGTAGGCAGCCACCTCCAGCGCGTAATCCTGCACCTCGGATGCCGGTACGCGACCCACAAGCGTCGCCCGATCGCCCGCCATCGTCGGTGGCTCGTACTCGGCACCCATGCGCGTGGCATCCGAGAGCGCCCGGCCCACGCACTCCCCCGGCACCTCAACCTCAAAGTGGTACCACGGCTCCAACAGCACCGTCGCGCCGGCCTCACGCGCCTGCATGAGCCCCTGACGAATCGCGCGGTACGTGGCCTGGCGAAAATCGCCGCCCTCGGTGTGTTTGGCATGCGCACGGCCGCCCGTGAGCGTAATGCGCACATCGGTGATGGGCGAGCCGGTCAGCACGCCCAGGTGATCGCGCTCCATGGCGTTGGTGAGTGCCAGACGCTGCCAGTTAAGATCGAGCTCGTCGGTCGAGGTCACGGTGCCAAACTGCACGCCCGAACCCGCCGGCAACGGTTCCAGGCACAGATGCACCTCGGCATAGTGGCGCAGTGGCTCAAAGTGGCCCACGCCCTCGACCGGCTGCGAAATAGTCTCCTTATAGAGAATGCCGCCAGACTCAAACGCAACCGAAAGGCCAAAGCGATCGGCCAATACCCGCTGCACGACCTCGAGTTGCACGGCGCCCATCAGCTGCAGGTGAATCTGCTCGAGATGCGTATTCCAGCTTACGCCGAGCATGGGATCTTCGTCCGCCAGCTCAGTCAGTGCCGTGAACACCGCATGGACATCGTGTTCGCCCGGAAGCACCGTATAGGTGAGAACTGGCGCAATGACGGGCGCATCGCACGCGGATTCCGCGCCCAAGGCGTCCCCTGGGCGAACGTGCGCAAGACCCGTCACGGCACAAATACCGCCAGCAGCAACTTCTTGGGCAAGCTCATACTTCTCGCCGTTATAGATGCGGACCTGATCGACCTTCTGCTCCCATGCTTCGGCACCGGAACGTCCGTCAATCATCTGCTTGGCATGCAACGTGCCGCCGGTCACTTTAACCCAAGCCAAACGCTCGCCGTGATCCCCGCGGCTGACACGATAGACGCGCGCGGCAAACTCCGGGAGCCACGCCTGTTCGCGCATCAGCGCGCATATGCCATCCAGCAGCTCGTCCACGCCTTGGTCCTTGAGCGCCGAGCCGGCAAAGCAGGGAAAGAGCTTGCGCTCGGCAACCATGCGCGACAGCGTTGCGACAGAAAGCTCGCCCGCTTCAAAAAACTCCTCGAGCGCCGCCTCGTCCAACGCAGCAGCGTCCTCCTGAACGGCGCCGCCCGCCAGCAGTTCGTTGGCATCCAGGCAGCCCTCGGAAAGACGTTGCCTAAGTTGTGCCAGCAAAACATCGCGGCCGGGATTCTCCAAATCGATTTTGTTGATGAAGATGAACGTCGGGATGTCATAGCGCGCAAGCAGGCGCCACAGGGTTTCGGTGTGCCCTTGCACGCCGTCGTTGGCGCCCACAACCAAAATCGCGTAGTCGAGTGCGCGCAGCGCGCGCTCCGCCTCGGCAGAAAAATCGACATGCCCCGGCGCATCCACGAGCATGACGTGGGTATCGCCATGGTCGAGCACGGCCTGCGACGAGAAGATCGTGATGCCGCGCTCGCGCTCGCTCGCGTTCGTGTCCAGATGCGAATCGCCATCGTCCACGCGGCCGCGCTTGCGGATGCGACCCGCGTTGAACAGCATGGCCTCGGCCAGCGTGGTCTTGCCGGCATCGACATGTGCCAAGATTCCAACGACCGCTTGCTTCGACATGGCTCTCCTCTTATTACAAGCCCATCGCACGCGACAACGGGCGTTCACGCTCCACACTGGATGATACAATTTACGGGCCGGCGGGCGAAGCGGGCCCTATCCCCCGACCGAGCTCATCGCCCCGCGTTGCCGCGCGGCGATTTTCGTAGGTTCGCGCCTTGCGAAAGCCGGCACCTCCCCTTTTGTCTGCCTTGGCTCATCTGAGGCGGTAACAGCGCGAACCCCACAACAACGCGTTTTACCAAAAATGGCCCCACTCGGGGCCATTTTCATTTCGATGAAACGCTGGTATGTGACTCGGCCTTTATGCCTCGCGCAGCCAATCAAACGCGACGCGCGGCGTACCGTCCGACACATATACGATACCGGCGCGCTTAAACCCGGCCTTGGCGATGGCGCCCTGCATGGGCAGGTTGTCTTGGTGTGTGTCGATACGCAGATGGTCGATGCGTTCCTCGGCAAAGGCAAACATCGCAGCCGCGACGCCATGCGTGGTGCCGTCGGATGCCACGCGGTGCAGCACAGCATACGGGGCGTCGCTGCGCCACTGGCCGCCCTCGATCACATCGTAGGAACTGTCCGGCCCCGGCAGAAAGGCAAACGTCGCCACCACGCGTCCGTCTTCCTCGCACACATAGCTGCCACCGGCGGCGATATCGGCAGCCAGCTGCTCGCCCGAAGGCGTGCCCTCGGGCCACTGCGTCGTGTTGCCATGTGCGCGCATAAAGGCGCGGGCCGCGTCATAGATGGCCATGACGGCGGGAATGTCGGTATCGAGGGTTTTTCTGATCATCACGCGGCGACCTCACGTTTATTGGTATCACTTTGATTGAGCAATGATACCAACGTTTGGAGAAGGGCGCGAAGCAGATGGGAAGCAAAAAGCGAGCCGCCTGGTCAAAGGCCAAAAGCGAGTTTTTGAGCGCTGCTACCGGCGGCGATATGAGCGACCTGTTTGCACGCGAGGACGAGCGCCGCGACGCCCTGGACGCCGAGCGCGATGAAGCCTGGCGCTACAAATCGTGCGAGCGCAAAAACCGTTACGACACGCGCGCCGAGGCCGAGGCAGTTATGGCCGACTGCGAAAACCGCGGACGCCGCGGGCTGGCCTGCTACAAATGCGAATACTGCGGCGGTTGGCACTTGACGTCGCACCCTTGGAAATAGGCGCCGTATCGGCACGGCATTGACGGAGCGCCAGCCATCGCACGCAAGCTACGGGCGCGGCGGCACCAACACATCGTAGCGAACGGCCTTGCCCGCAAGTTGATAGCTCGGCTTAACGCCGGCAAGCAGCGGCCCCTTCACCGGCCGCTTGATAACGACCTTGCGCGGGCGCGCCGCAAGCGCAGCTTCGACCAGCGTCTCCTCATCGGCGCACGGCTGCTCCAGATGGTGCAAGAGTTGGAACTTCTTTTTCACCGCCGCGCTCTTGGTGCGTTCGGGAAACATGGGATCCAGATATACCACGTCGGGGGCGGCAAGCTCGCCCCGCCCGATCAGCTCAGCCGTATGGCGAAGGCCGGCAATGCTGTCCTCGCCCGCATGTAAGCGCATGCGCGACACGGCAGCCGCAAGCGCCGGATCATCTGCCGCGCGATCCAGGGCATCCTTGAGGAGCGCCGCGATCACGCAATCCTGCTCATACAGATCGACGGTAAAGCCCGCGGCCGCCAACAGCAGCGAATCCTCGCCAAAGCCTGCCGTGGCATCAATCGCCCATGGGCACTCGATGCCTTTTGCGCGCGCAGCCTTTACCAACAGCTCTTGCTGCAGACGGCCCTGCTTGAGCCGCGGAAGCATGCGGTCAAAATCGGCACGCAGCTCCATCGTGCCGTCGGTGAGCGTGAGGCCCTCGGACTTCCCGATCAGCTCAAGCCCCGCGGCCCGAGCAACAGAAAAGGGATCGACGACGCCCATGGGCACTCCTTAGCAAGCAAAACGAATACGCGAGTGCCGTTTATGCCAGCACCCAACCGTCCGCTATTGTCCCACATGCGACATGGCCCACAGCATCGCAATGCAAAGCACCGCCATCAATCCCGTGCACACGGCAGCGATCACAGAATCACCCATGCGCCTTCCCAACGACTGCGGCTCACGCACTTGCCCTGCTCCGTACATCATGACTCCTCCTTGAGACCAGCTCCTTGTTACGGCCTCATCATCGCAGCGCCGCACATGGGCTGCCATCGATTTGGCTTACGTCCAGCTTTCCTTTTTGAAAGGTTGGACCGTACAGGCAAGAGACGCTTTCAAACGCATGCATCGCCCCGTTGAACTACAATGTGCTTCACGATATGTGCCGCAACCTGGGTGCGACAGATTCTCCGCGCCCGCATCGAAAGGACCAGCTATGAGCGCCGCTCGCAAGACACTCAAAATCCTTGCCCTGATTTATTTTGTTCTGGGCATCGCCAGTCTCGTCATTGGAATCGCCGGCATCGCGACCGGCAACCTCGATTCCACGTACGGGTCGAACGCCATGCTCGCCGCGGTCGTGCTGGTCGCCAAGGGCCTCATCGATCTCGCCGCAGGTGTTGCGGGCATCAAGGGCGCCAACAAGCCTTCGCAGGTGGATGCTGCGTTTAAGCTCGGCATCGTTGCCGCAATCGCCACGATTGCGCAGGCCGCGCTCACGCTTCCCGCGCTCGGCGGCAGCGCCGTCAATATCGTCGCCTTTGTCATCGTGGTGTACGACCTGTTCTTTGTTCAGCAGGCACACGCCGTTAAGGCCGAGAACAAGGACCGCCTGTAAGCGCTCGCTTCTCATAACCTCTGCAGCCAAGCAACTAAAAAGGGCCGATCGCGCATCTCCGCGGTCGGCCCTTTACGTTTGCCCAGATAAAACCTGCCAAAACAAACCTGTCCCTTTTTGGCAGGTTGTTAGCTGTGGCGGTACTCGGCGATGATGAAGTCGATGTCGGTTTGAAGGGTATCCAGGTTTGCCAGGCGCTCTTTGTCGGCAGGGCGTGTGCGGTAGTAGTACGGCGTCATCTGGAACACCGCCTCGATGTCTGCCTGGGTCTGGAGCGTAATGTTCGCAGACACCCGCTGCGTTCCGACCAACTCGAGCTCGGTGGTCTTCGGCAGCTTCTCATCGTTAAGGTACGGCGTATCGTAGAGCACCTCCTTGAGCCCAAAGAGATGCCGGGCACCCGGCACCACGGTATAGAGTGAGCCCTCTGGAGCCAGCACGCGGGCAAATTCGCGCTCGTTAAAGGGAGCGAAGAGCTCGGTCACCATATCGAAGGTGCCATCGGCCACGGGGATGTCCTTCATGTTGGCCACGAAGTAGGTCGCCTCGCCGCGCTTGGCGGCAAGGCGCACCATCTCTTTGCCCAGGTGAAAGCCGTAAGCATCCACGCCCGGCACCGCACCCATGGCGCTGGTGTAGTAGCCCTCGCCACAGCAAATATCGAGCAACGTCATGGGGCAGTTCGTAGACGCGGCACGTCCAGACACCCGCTCGCGCACCAGCTCGACCATCGCATCGCGCAACGGCGCATAGTAACCGCGGTTCAGAAAGTCGCGACGGCTGCGTGCCTGCGACTTGGGATCGCCCATGGAGTCGCCGCTCTTGGACGAGCGCAGGAGATATAGATAGCCCTCGCGCGCACGGTCAAACCGGTGCCCACCCGCGCATGCAGCACCGCGTTCGTCATCCACCAGCGGCTCATGGCAAACGGGACACAACAACAAGGCAACTCCTTAGCGCGAACACCACACCGCACACCAATGACGCACGCCATCCCCGCCAAGTCAATGGGGACGTTCTTGAATGAGTAATCGTTTTAGAACGTCCCCAATGACTAGGCGATTAGGAGTATCATCGTCTGCGCAAATAAGCACGATATAGCATGTTAGAGATTGAGAGCGTATGGCTGATACCGCATCTAAGCACATCGATATGACCACCGGCTCGCTGTGGCGCAATATTCCCCTGTTCGCCTTCCCCGTGGCCGCCACGAGCATCTTGGAGCAGCTGTCGAACCTCATCGCCACGGTCATCATCGGCAACTTCTCGGGCGACCAGGGAACCCTCGCCATGGCGGCGGTCGGCTCCAATGTTCCGCTTACCAGTCTTATGCTCAACCTGTTTATTGGCATGTCGCTTGGCTCCAACGTGGTCATCGCCAACGCTATCGGCCGCAACGATCAGAACATGGTCAAACGCGCCGTCCATACCTCGATTTTAATGGCGCTCGTGGGCTTTGTCGTCATCGCGCTGGGCGAGATCTTTGCCGAGCCCATGCTCGCCGCGCTCAACGTTCCCGCCGAAACCATGCCGCTCGCTTCACTCTATCTACGCGTCTTTTTGCTGAGCATGCCCTCGATTTTGCTCTACAACTTTGAGGCCGCGATTTTCCGCTCCGTCGGCATCACCCGCATGCCGCTGCAGGCGCTTGCCGTGTCCACCGTCCTCAACATTGGCCTGGACCTCATCTTTGTCCCCGTACTCCACTGGGGCGTCGCGGGCGTCGCCATCGCCACCGCCATCGCCTACACCGTCAGCGCCGCTACGCTCTTTATCCGCCTGCTCAAGACCGACTCTGTCGTCCGCGTCACCCCGCGTGACTTGGCTATCGACCCCGTCGCCCTCAAGCGCATCGTCAAGATCGGCCTGCCCGCCGGCATCCAAAGCGCCGTCTTTGCCGTCGCCAACATCATCATCCAGTCCGCCATCAACAGCCTGGGCACCGAGGTCATGGCGGCATCGAGCGCCGCCATGAGCCTGGAGTACGTGTGCTACAACCTGCTCAACAGCTTTAGCCAGGCGTGCACCACCTTTGTGGGACAAAACCACGGTGCCCGCCAGATCGGCCGCTGCACCAAGACGCTCAAGGTCTGCCTGGTCGAAGGCGGTATCGTTGCACTCACCACGATCATCGTTATTGTCGGCCTGGGACGCGAGATCTTGTCGCTGTTCAACAGCGATCCCAACATCGTCTCGATCGGCTATATCCGCGTGTGTTCGATCTTCCCGGCGTACACCTTTAGCATGTTCTACGAAAACATGTCCGGCTACCTGCGCGGCTTTGGTATCTCGCTCACACCCGCCCTCATCACCATGATCTGCGTCTGCGGCATCCGCTTCTATTGGGTGTTCTGCGTGTTCCCGCACTTCCGCACCTTTGCGAACATCATGATGGTCTACCCCATCAGCCTGGGCACCACGGCGTTCTTTATGGTCGTGGCGGTACTACTTTGCCACCCGGCACGCACCTATCGCGCCACCCAAGCCAAAGCGACAGCCCGCTAGACACCGCACTCAACGCCACGCTAGTCATTAATTGACAATATGCGAGCTCATATAGTCGATAAAGCGCCTCGTGGCGATAGGCATGGTATCCCAGCTGCGCCAAGCTGCCACTACGTCGCGCGAGGGAGCATGCACGATGGGTCGCACACGAATATCGGCTCGCATGCCCTCCACAGTACGACGGTAGAGCATGCTCACGCCTAGGCCCTCCTCCACCATCGCCATGATGGTGTAGTCGTCAGTCACCTCACTCGTCACGTGCGGCGACAGCCCATGTGTCGCAAATGCATCGAGCACCAGGCTCTGTTCGCCCTCATCCAGCAGCACAAAGGGCTCGGACGCCAGGTCGGCGAGCGTCACCTTTTCCTTTGCCGCCAGCGGATGCGCAGCCGGCAGCAGCGCCACCAACTCGTCGTGATAGACCACACGCTTCTCGAGGCCTGCGGTAAACCCGCGCGCCGTAAAGCAAAAATCCACCACGCCGTCGTGCACCCACTGAGCGTTGCGCGTGTAATCGCCCTGCTTGAGGGTAAAGCGTACGCCCGGGTGCAGCGTACCAAAGTCGCGGATCACACGCGGCAGCACGGTACGGCTCACGTTGGTAAACGTCGCGATGCGAATATCGGTCGACGAAAGCCCCAGCAGCTCCTGGCGCTTGCCCTCGAGCTCGGCCTCGGCGGTCACAATCTGGCGCAGGTACGGCAGATACTGCTTGCCATCGCGCGTAAGCGAAACGCCCTGCTTTCCGCGCTCGATAAGCGTGGTGCCCAGCTCGCCCTCGAGCGCCTTGACGGCCTGGCTCACCGCACATTGCGAATAGCACAACTCGTCCGCCGCGCCCATAAGACTGCCGCGATCGACCACCATACAAACAATCTGATACCGCGATGCCATCGTGCCTCCACATCAATGCAGCCGTAAAACGTTTTGCCAGCGCTTTTCCTAATGACATTAGCATTTCTTAATCATACTGAAGATACATTCGCTTTACTACATCCACATCTGGGAGCAGAATCCTTTTTACGAAACCGTTCTGTAACAAAAGGAGTCCCATGGATCGCAAAAAAGCAATCGCGCTCTCATTTTCCGTTCCCGTCGCATGGGGCTTTTCGTACCCCCTCATGAAGATCGGCATGGACAGTATGAACGCCACGAGCATCGTTGCGCTGCGCTGCATCATCGCCTTTGTGGCTTGCCTGCCGCTCTTCCACAAGCGCGCTTTCCGCATCAACCGCGACCTTATGGTCCGCGCTGCCATCATCGGCGCCATTATGGCAACCGAACTCACCTGCATGTGCCTGGGCTCCAGCCTCACCTCCGCCTCCACCGCCGGCTTTTTGCAGAGCCTGACGGTCGTGATCGTGCCGTTTGCCAACGCCGCCCTGCTGCGTCGTGCCCCCGAGCGCAAAGTGCTCGTCGGCACCGCCATCGTCACCTGCGGTATGTTGCTGCTCTCGGGCGCCGACTTCACCAGCCTGAACCCGGGCGCGCTCATCATGCTGCTCTCCGCTTTTGTCTATGCCGGCCATATCATTGTGGCGAAGCGCTTTGTCGAAGATGTCGACCCGCTGGCCCTGGGCGTTTGGCAGCTGGGCTTCGGCGGCTTATTCTCGGGTATCGCCGCATTCATCTTTGGCGGTTTCACGCTTCCCGGCACGCCGAGCGAGATTGTCGTTGTCGTCGCGCTCGCACTCATCTGCTCTGCCTATGGCTTTATCACCCAAACGCTCGTGCAGCCCCACGTGCCTGCCGAGACCACCGGCTTCGCTTTCTCGCTCGAGCTGGTCTGCTCTGCCGTCTTTTCGTTCTTCCTGGTCGGCGAGGTCCTGAACCCCAT
>CAJMJM010000037.1 GCA_905213725.1 Collinsella aerofaciens | reverse complement strand
CTCTGGTCTGGAGGAGGCTTCGGGCGACGAGTTCGAGCAGCTGGGTATCGCTCCCAAGGAGTATGCCAAGACCTATCTCGAGGGCTTTGACTACAAGATCGGCGACGTGACGGTCGACGAGGACAAGGGTGTCGCGACCGCCGAGGTCTCTATCACATGCAAGTCTATGAACAAGATCGTCGAGGACTTCTCCACCCAGTATCAGGAGAAGGTCGCTGCGCTTGACACGGTTCCTTCCGATGACGAGCTGTACAAGATGGCCGGTCAGGTTATGGTCGATGTGACCAAGGCCACCGAGCCCAGGAAGACCACGGTTATCTTCAAGTACACCTGCAACGACGACGGTGAGTGGTCTGCCGACGACTCCGTCAACTCCGAGATGATGGATGCAATGCTGAGCTAGGGGGTTACGCGGTAGTTCGTTACGGCGTTTTACCAAACGCCGTAACTGCTCGACGCTGCAAACGCCCCTAAGCGGCAATCTGACGTTCAATTTCAAGGGCGCGACCAGAAGGTCAGCGCCCTTTCATTTCACGTCACCTTGCTCGCTTAGGGGCGTTTTCGCTGTCCGCCCTCTACCTGCGGCGTTGCCATGGTGGTCATTGGGGCGGCACTTGGGGACGTTCCTTTTCTGCTGGCAGTTGGGGACACTCCTTGTGCCAGCGTTGCATCGAGTGCTTGGGAAGATGCGACCCGGTTTTTGGCCGAATAGTGGGTCGCATTTTCCGGATGGGGTGGGTTGCGGAAAGTGCGACCCGGAATATTGCTCTGAAACGGGATGCGGTTTCCCTGATGCGCCTCAAACGGAAAGCGCATCCCATTCCGGAGCTCCAAAACGGGATGCGCTTTCCGCGCGGAAGAATTGTCGCAGCTGCGTTAAGCAGTGTCGCTCGTTACTCGCCCAGCACCAGTGCCGTGAGCTCTGACTGGCTGTCCACCACGTAGTCGGCGCCGGCGGACTCCAGCTCTGCGTGGCCGCGGAAGCCCCAGCTGACGCCCGCACTCTTAAGGCCGGCGTTGTGGCCGGTCAGGATATCGACATTGGAATCGCCGACATAGAGCGTGGTCGACGGATCGGCGCCTAGCTCTTCCATCACATGCAGCGTGACGGGTGCTTCGGGCTTGGGCGGAAACGCATCGACACGGCCCTGTACCAGCGCAAAGCGCTCGGAACCAAAATACTTCTCGATAAGCGGAGCCGCCGAGACGTGGTCCTTGTTAGTGAGCACGGCAAGCTGCACGCTCGCCGCGTGCAGACGGTCGAGCATCTCGATCGTGCCGGCATAGGGAGCGGTGTGGTCCTCCTTGTGCTCGCCGTAGTAAGCCCTAAACTCGGCAAGCGTCTGCTCAAACATGCGGCCGTCGCCTGCGTACTCGGCGGGCATAAAGCGCTCAACCAGCTTGAGCATGCCGTTTCCCACCTTGTAGCGGTACTCGTCTACGGCGAACGTGGGCCAGCCGTGCATCTCGCAGGTATGGTTGCCGGCGGCTGCCAGGTCCTCGAGCGTGTTGAGAATGGTGCCGTCCAGGTCAAAGATCACATGGGAAAAAGCTGCTGCCATGGGTGCTCCTGCCGCTTGAGTTGTAAAACGCACCCCATGATACTGGGCATGCGTGCCGGGCATGTTTGGAATCTGAATATCTTTAATAGCCCTGAGCCTTTGTCGTTAGCAAATCCTCGGCAGCTGCTCTCCCACGAGCATGTCGAGGATGCGGGTCGAACCCCAGCCGGTGCGCACGCGCACGGCGGGACGGGAGCCCTCGGCAAGCGGCAGTACGCGACCGATGATGGCGGCATTCTCGCCGTAGCGGGCGGCGCGCATGGCGCTCAGCGCGGCATCGGCTTGCTCGGCCGGCACGACGGCAACCATCTTGCCCTCGTTTGCCACTTGCAACACATCGTAGCCGAGCATCTCGCAGGCGGCCTGCACGTCGGGACGCACGGGCACGGCATCTTCGTCGACCTCCATGGCAACACCGCTGGCCTGGGCAAACTCGTTGAGTGTGGACGCCAGGCCACCGCGCGTGGGGTCGCGAAAGCAACGCGTGTCGGGCGCTGCGGCCAGAACGTCGGCAATCAGGTGGTTGAGCGGCGCGGCATCGCTTTCGATCGCGCTCGAAAACGCCAGGCCCTCGCGTTGGCTCATGATGGCGATCCCGTGGTCGCCCAGTGTGCCTGACACCAGGATAACGTCGCCGGGGCGGCAGTTGGCGCCGCTGAGCGCCACGCCCGTGGGAACCTCGCCCACGCCGGCGGTATTGATGTAGACGCCGTCGGCCCCGCCGCGCTCGACCACCTTGGTGTCGCCCGTGATTATGGACACGCCCGCCTCGTGCGCCGTTTCGGCCATCGTCTGCACGATCTGGCGGAGCTTATCCATGGGATAGCCCTCTTCGAGGATAAAGCCGCACGATAGGTAGCGCACGTTGGCGCCCGAGGTCGCGACATCGTTGACGGTTCCGCACACGGCGAGGCGGCCGATGTTGCCACCGGGGAAGAACTGCGGCGAGACTACAAAGCTGTCGGTCGACATGGCGATGCGCCCGCTCGCGGGCAGCGTGGCGACGCCGGCATCGTTGCCCGCGAGCAGCTCGGGCGACCCAAAGGCATCCAAAAAGACCTCATCGATGATACGTTTCATCATCTGGCCGCCGGAGCCGTGACCCAGCAGGACGGTGCTATCGGTAACGCTATGGGACATATCGAAAACTCCAATCGTGGGTGGAATTATATGGGTGAGGCTCAGCGTCGACCGGTCCGCCGTCCGTTAGAACGGCGGAACCAATTAGCCTCGGTAGCGGAAATATGCTGCGCAGCTGCCCTCGGAGCTCACCATGCACGGGCCGACGGGATGCTCGGGTGTACAAGCGTGGCCGAACAGAGGGCAGTCGCTCGGCGTAATGGCCCCGCGCAGCACGTCGCCGCAGCGGCACCCACGCGGCTCGACCGTCGCCTCAACGGGCACGTCAAAGCGAGCGCGGGCATCAAAGCGCGAGAACTCGGGGCGGATGGAAAGGCCCGAGTTGGCAATCGGCCCCAGCCCGCGCCACGTGGTGTCGCATGGCTCAAACACCTGTTCGACCAGCTGGCGCGCCACGGGGTTGCCGTCTGTGTTGACGCCACGGCGGTAGGCGTTGCCAATCGCGGGCTTGCCCTCGACAACCATCTGGACCAGCATGCAGATGCCCTGCAGGATATCGACCGGTTCAAATCCTGTGACCACGCCCGGGGTATTGAACTCGTCGACCAAAAAACCAAAGGGGGCTAAGCCCGTGATGGTGGCGACGTGGCCCGGCAGGATAAAGCCGTCGATAGTGGTCTCGGGATCGTTGGCGATGGTGCGCAGCGCCGGCGGCGTGGTCTTGTGGGCGCAGTAGACCGAGAAGTTCAAAAGCCCGCGCGCCTCGGCCTCCAAGATAGCGGCGGCGATGGTGGGCGTTGTGGTCTCAAAGCCCACGCCCATAAAAATGACCGGGCGATCGGGGTTTTGCTCGGCAATGTCGAGCGCGTCGAGCGGGGAGTAGACGATGCGAATGTCACGCCCTGCCGCTTTTTGCGCAGCGAGCGAGGTGGATGATCCGGGCACGCGCATCATGTCGCCAAAGGTGGTGATGATGGCGCCGTCTATGTTGGCGAGCGCGATTGCGTGGTCGATGTCGCGGTTGGCGGTAACGCAGACGGGGCAACCCGGACCGCTCAGCAGTTTGAGCCCGGCAGGCATAATGGAGCGAAAGCCATAACGGCCGATACTCACGGTATGCGTGCCGCAGACTTCCATAAGGTTGATGGTGCAATCGCCGACGAGTTCACGGATGCGTTCGATGAGCTCGCGGGCTAGCTTGGAATCGCGAAATGCCGAAAAGTCGATACCGGAGCGAGCCGGCTGTCCGGCCGCCACTAGTATGCCTCGGCCGGGTTGCTGGCCAGCTGGTCTTCTTCGGCCAGTTCGGTCATGGCATTAACGAGCTCGAGCGTTTCTTGCGCTTCCTGCTCGTCGACGATCTGGATGCCAAAGCCGGCGTGTACGAGAATATAGTCGCCAACCTGTGCCGTCGGCACGAGTCGTAGCGACACGGGGCGCTCGATGCCCATCATGTCGACGGTGGCCTTGAGGTCGTCATCGCGTTTGACTACTTTACCGGGAACGGCGAGGCACATATTGTTCCCCTTTTAGACGCTTTGCGCTGGATAGGCGCTCAATAATCCATCAGTTGATGGTAGCGCTCGCGGGGTTTGCGGGCAAACGCGTTACGCCTGTGAGACGGCTGGGCGCGGCGGCGTGCGAGGGAGAGCTACTGTGATGCAATCTGCGCAAGACGAGCGCTTGCGACTGCCGCCTGACCGTAGGCGATGCAGCCGTCGTTAACGGGCACGGTTTGGGGAATCAAGACAGTGAGACCCATGCTTTTGAGCTCGCGGGTGAGGAGCTGGAGCAAAAGTCGGTTCATGAACACGCCGCCCGAGAGCGCGACGGTATCGATGCCTTCGCGCGCGCAGATTTCGCGTGCGATTCGTGCCGAAGAGCGCGCGATGGCGATATGGAAGTCGAGCGCGAGCCTGTAGGCGGGCGCTCCGGCTTCAATTCCTCCCAAAAGTGCCTCAAAGAGTGCTTTCTGGTCCAGAACATAGGGGCCGTCCAGCCACGATGGGCCAGATGCGAAATAGCCGGCGTTGTCGTCGGGAAAATGGGCGATTTCGTTGTCGAGCGCGCGCCAGGCGGCGGCCTCAAGCTCGATGGCGGGTTCGCCCTCGTAGGTTGCCTTGTTGCAGATGCCCAGAATCGCCGCCGCGGCATCAAAGAGACGCCCCATGCTGCTGGTACGCGGGCTGTTGATGCCGCGCTCGATCATGGTGGCTGTCACGCTGCGCGTTTGCTCGTCGAGGCTGTCCAAAAGCCGAGCGGCACCTGGGTGCTCGAGCAGGCCGAGCTCACTGAGCAGGGCAAAGGCGTTGCGGCGGGCGTCGCGCACGGAGGCCGCCCCACCGGGGAGCGCCCAGGTGCGCAAATGCGCGGCGCGCTCAAAGCCGCCAAGGCTGGCAACAAGAAACTCGCCGCCCCAAATGGTCCCATCGGTGCCGGCGCCGGTGCCGTCAAAGGCGATGCCAAGGACGCGCGCGTCGGTTGTAAGCTGGCCCGCGGCGATGGCCTCGGCCATTACGCTCGCGATATGCGCATGATGGTGCTGCACCTCGACGAGCGGCAGATTGCATTTTCGCGCCTGCTCGCGCGCCCACTGGCCCGATAGATAGCTGGGGTGCACATCGCAGGCCAAGGCGGCGGGCGCCAAGTCAAAGAGATCTTCCAAGCGCGTGCGCGCGGCGTTCCAGGCATCGAAGGTCCCGCCGTTTTCAACATCGCCGATATGCTGCGACACAAAACAGGTCGCCTCGCCGTTCGTCCCTTCACGCGTGAGCGCAATCGTGGCCTTTTGTTGTGGCCCGCAGGCGAGCACGCAGGACGGAGCGCCGTCGAGCGCCGGCAACGGCAGCGGCTGGGGTGCATATCCGCGAGCGCGGCGAACGGGCATAACGGCGCCGTTGACCACGCGCACTACAGAGTCGTCGTAGCGCGAGAGGATCGCGCGGTCGTTACCGATCAACGCGTCGGCGATGCCGGCAGCAACGAGGTGTTCCCAGGCAAGGTCGTCGTCGGTCTCGATGGGTTCTTCGCTCAGGTTTCCGCTGGTCATGACGAGCGCGTGCATACCGCAGACTTCTGCCGCGGCAAGCAACAGATGTTGAAGCGGCGTATAGGGGAGCATGACGCCGAGCTCGGTCAGGTCGTGCGCGACAGATGGCGCGAGGGCGAGGATGTCGGGGGAACCGTCGTTGTCCTCGCTAACAGTGCGCCGGCGCAGCAGCACGATGGGGCGGATACTGCCAGCGAGCAGATCGCGTTCAGCATCGTCGATATGACACAGGCGCTCGGTATCAGCAAGACTGCGTACCATGACGGCAAGTGGTTTGTTGCTGCGGCGTTTGCGACGGCGCAACTCGGCCACCGCCTGCTCGTTGGCAGCGTTACAGGCTAGATGGAATCCGCCCAGGCCCTTGATGGCGACGATGCCACCGCTGGCCAGCAGCTCAACGCAGCGCTCGATGATAGCGTCGCTGGCCTCGCGTGTGGTGCCGACGGCCGGTGTCGCGGACGAATTCCCGCACGCATTGCCGTTTACAGCCTCGCGCCACGTAATATGCGGCCCGCAATCAAAGCAGGCATCGGGCTGCGCGTGAAAACGCCGGTCGAGTGGGTCGACATACTCCGCAGCGCACTTGGGACACATGGGAAAACAATCCATCGACGTGGCCGCTCGGTCATAAGGCAGCGATCGGATGATGGTAAAGCGTGGGCCGCAGTTAGTGCAGTTGATAAAGGGGTAGTGATAGCGTCGGTCGGCGGGATCGAACAATTCGCGCAAGCAATCGTTGCAGGTGGCGATATCGGGCGAGACGAGCGTCGTGTGCGCGGTCTGGTCCTGCGATGCTACGATGCGAAAGCCCTGTTCGTTGGCGGCATCCCAACCGTTGGCTGCCAAGTCCACAACCTCGACATGCTCTACGCGGGCTGCCGCAGGCGCATGCTCAGAAAGCGCGGCAACAAAAGCATCGAACGCATCGGCCGGAGCGTGCGCCTCGATATGCACGCCGTCGCCCGCATTGAGCACCCATCCACAAATGCCATGTGCCATGGCCTCGCGATACACAAACGGTCGCATGCCAACGCCCTGCACAATGCCCGTTACATGGATATGCGCATGTCGCATGCGACCCTCCTTCGTTGAAATGTGTGCTGTTACAGCCCCAGGCTCTGCTTGGTGGCGGCGCAGGTGAGCTCGCCGTGCTTAACGCCGCGCAGGCCCAGCAGGCGGTCGGCTAGTTCGTAGACGCGCTCGCCGCGACCCTTGAGCGCCAGAATCTCCAAGCAGTTGTGGTGATCCAGATGCACGTGCATGGTCGATACGATCTCGTCGGTGTAGTCGTGCTGCACTTCGTCCAGACGGCGCGTCAGGTCGCCGGTATGGTGGTCGTAAATCATGGTGAGCGACCCGATAACATGCTCATCGGGCGTGCGCATCTGCTCCTTGGCGATCGAGGCGCGAATCAGGTCGCGCACGGCCTCGGATCGGTTGGCCACGTCGCCGCGGCGTGCGATCTGCTCGTCAAAACGGCGCAGCAGGTCGTCGGGTGCGGTAACCGAAAAGCGGACCAGATCGGAGCCGGAGCCACTACAGTGGCACCCCGCGTCACCGTCCGCCCCATGCGGATGATCGTGCTCGTATCCGCAGCCGTGCTCGTGTTCGGCCACCTTACACCAGCTTCACGGAGCCGACGGAGTTGTGGTCGGCCTCGATGGCCTCTTCGTAGCCCTCGAGTGCGTCGTGGGCCTCGTGCAGCGCAGCCATGGCGGCCTCGAGCTTGGCGCCGATGCGCTCCATGTCAAAATTCTCGGTCGCATGCAGCAACTGATGGCTCCACTCATGAGCGAGCTCGATAGTGTCGTCGACCTGTTTGACGCTCATGGCAAGCTGGCTCATGTTCATTCCAACATCATGCATGGGAAATCTCCTTTTGTATGGGGCAGTTCAGTGGTTCAGATTTTACTACGCCCGCTCTGCGCACAGCTGCATAAGAAAACGGGTACGAGTCTGTGCGACCCGCACCCGTTCACTGGGGGCTGTTTGTGACTACCATACTATCCGTGGTTGCACTCGGTGCATCCAGAAGTCCGGCGAGCGGTGCAAAAGCGCTCATGGACGGCAGGCAGACGGCAACATGTAACAAGCATATTACAGATGCTTTTCCAGCAGCGCCTGCAGCCTCGCCTTGGGCAGAGCGCCGACCGAGCGGTCAATTTCCTCGCCGTTCTTAAAGACAATCAGCGTGGGGATGCTCATGCCGCCATATTTCATGGCCAGGTCCTGGTTGTCGTCGACGTTGCACTTGGCAACGGCAAGTTTGCCAGCCAGCTCGTCTGCCACCTCGTCAACGATGGGCGAGAGCGATCGGCAGGGCCCGCACCAGGGCGCCCAAAAATCGACTAGCACGGGCAGGCCGTCGTTAACGATGGAATCGAAGTTCTCGGGGGTAATCTGCTTAATGTCAGCCATGGTGACCTCCATAATGCGACGCGGCTCAGCCGCGTAAAACTCAGTACGACCGTGCTTATACCCAGTGGCCCGCAAAGCAACCACTCGCGGGCAGCTCTTTTATATAATGGTGGGCACGCAAACGATTGGAGAGCGCATGCCCACGTCACAAAGCCAGAAAAAAGAAGCCATCGCCCAGGCGACCGAGCAGGAGCTCGCATCGCTCGCGGGTCGTGGCGTGCGTATCGCGGGCAACGCGTGCTCGCCGATCGTGCTGGTCAAAGGCGATTTGGACGAGGCCGAGCGTTCGGGTGGCGAGCTTGCCGCCGGCCCGGATGGCGCGGCGTTGCGCAAGGCGCTTGGGGCCATCGGCTACGCGCCCGAGGATTTTTGCGTGCTGGCAAGCGTCGCCGGCGTGGGTGACGGAGCGGTCGCGGTGGGCGAGACTCTGCCGTGCGAGCTGTTCCGTGAGGCGCTTGAGGCTTTGGACCCCGAGGCGGTGCTACTGCTCGACAACAACGCGGCTGACGCCATGCGCGAGACCTACGCCGATATGCTCGTGGCAATCGATGACTTCGACACCGCCATGCTCAAGCCCGGCTTGGTCGCCCATGTGCAGGGTCGCCGCGTGCTCGCGCTCGACGGTTTTGAGGCGGCGCTCACTGACAAAGCCGCCAAGCAGCGCATGTGGGCATACATCAAGCAGCTGACCCCGGCGGCCGCTCCGCTGTAGCGGATTGGCGCCGGTGAGCGATTGCCTGGCGGGCAAGACACGCCGCGAGATCGGCGCCGCACTTCTACATCACAGCGCGCAGCTCAAACCGATCGCCGTTAATGCGGAACTGGCAGTTGCCGTTCATGCGTTCGACGGCAAGCTTAATGCTCTTGGTTCCAAAGCCGTGTCCGGTGTGCCCGGCTACGGGCATGCCGTCGACCATGCGCGGCGCGCGGTCAAACGTGTTGGAAACTAACAGCAGCAGCTGGCCGTCCTCTAATCGCAGGTCAAAGTCGACGAATCGCTTTCCCTGGGGCGCGGCGCGCGCGGCGGTGATAGCGTTTTCCAAGGCATTTGAGAGCACGCTAAACAGGTCGGCGTCACCTACGTGGATGGTTTCGGGTACGGCGGCGCGCAAGTTGGCGGTAATGCCGTTTCTATTGATATCCGAGTTAAATGACGAAAGCGCGATGTTTACGGTCTCGTTGGCGCAGAAGCGGCGTACGGCGGTGCGGTCGCCGGCTTCGCAGAGTTCGTCGATGCGATCGAGCGCCTCGTCGGTGTGGCCCTCTTCAATTAAAGCGGCCAGGCCGCGTAGAAAGTGGCGCATGTCGTGGCGAAGAATCGACAGCTCGCGCCCAGATTGACGCCAAGCCTCGAGCTCTTTGATGGCGACGCTGTCGCGGGTTTCGAGCATCCAGCGCTCTCTCTCGGCGGTTTCCTTTTCTTCGTATTCACGCAGGTAGACGGCGAGGAACATAAGGTAGAACGCGCAGAGCGCAAAGGCCAAAAACTCAACCGTCACCACCGAGCCCGAGTGGAACAGCGTGGTGTAGACGTTGGTGGCATAGTCAAAGACGTAATAGACGAGCGGCAGGATTAAAAGGATGCCCAGCTCGGTGGTGCTTTTAATCGCCAAGCGCGGACCGATGTCGCCGGCCCAATGCAGCAGGACGGCAAAGACGGCGAGTGTGGTCGCGATGCGCGCCAGATAGTACGCGATCTGAGAATCGGTTGCGGCAAATGCGGCGATGCCCATCCAATTGCTGAACTGGCAGCTCAGATAGGCACTCGTAATGCCGAGCACGGCAAGCAGCGGGCTCAGGCGGTAGCGCGCGCACAAATAGATGACGAGCGGCAGATGCACGACGAGCGGATATACCTGGCGGGCGAAAAGCTCGCCGCCGACGGCATTGGCGATCGAAAAGGCAGCGCCGGTCACGACGCCGACCAGCACCAGTTCAAGCGCATGACGCCGGTTGATCTCGATACCGCACAGCGCCGCCGAGGCAAAGACGCCAAAGAGCAGCGTCGTGGCGTGGTGGATTGCCCAAAGGATCATTTCGACCGAGGAGACCATCAGTGTCTCCCACCCTCAAAGCGCGCCGCAAAGTAGGCGTCTTGGAATCCCTGCTTGCAGCTGCGCGAAAGCGGGATGCACGCGCCCGAGCGCATGATGATGTCCGTGCGGTCAAAGTGATCGATATTGCGCAGGTTGACCTGGTAGCTGCGGTGGCATTTAAAGAAGACCGCGTTTTGCTCCAAGCGGTCCTCGACGCTGCGGAACGACTCGAGTGCCTCGATATCGCGTCCGTCGCGCAGGTGGAAGACCACGTGCTTGTTGCGCGCCTCGGCATATTCGATGTCGGACAGGCGCAGGGCGTGGTAGCCAAAGGAAGTTTTGATCACGAGCTCGTCGGTTGCCGCCGGGCGCATGCTCGAAAGCTCGTCGAGTAGCTGCGCCAGGCGTTCGTAAGTCACGGGCTTGAGCAGATAGTCGAAGGCGCGGACCTCGTAGGACTCCAGTGCAAACTCGGGCGATGAGGTGAGAAACACCAGGCGCACGGCGGTATCGGCCTGGCGCAATTCGCGCGCGGTGTCCATGCCGTTGACGAGCGGCATGATCATATCGAGCAAGATGATGTCGGCGCGCGATGCGGCATGGCGGGCCAGCAGGTCCTCGCCGCGCGTGACGAGCGCAACATCGACCGCCGTGCCCGTCTCGGTCGACCAACGGTCGATCATCCGGTGCAGTCTATCTAGAAAAGCGACATCATCGTCGCAGGCAATAATCTTGAGCATTCGGCCCCCTTAAGTAGTTCGATTTTGCCACATCGGGCACGCGCCGCTTGCGAGGGTGCGGACCGTTTGCGCCTCACGGCGTGCAGCTCGCGCCAAGCGGTGTTGCGGTGGCGAAAGATGCCTCCTGCGCTATCGAAAGCCCGGCTATCCTCAGCTTGCCAGTTCGAAAATGGACCTGCCACATGATTGAATCTTTATTTCAACTTTACACCTAGGTTTACAGCTGTCTTGTCAGCTGTAAACCTAGGTGTCATACTAAAGCCCCAAGATTCGCCAAAAGAGAGGGGCCTTGATGGCACAGAGCGCGAACATGGATGCGTCGGAGCTTGCACGCGATATCGCGGCCGGCCTGGCATCGGCAACGACGGCAACGGAGCGTGCGGCACTGGTGCCCGCAGAGCTCGTCGAGGCCATTCAGCAACTAAAAACCCAACGTGACGCGGTGATCCTGGCGCACTATTACGTGGCGCCCGAGGTGCAGGCTGTGGCCGATTACGTCGGCGACAGCTTCTACCTGGCAAAGCTTGCCAAGAGTCTGCCGCAGCAGACTATCGTGCAGTGCGGCGTGGAGTTTATGGGCGAGAGCGCCAAGCAGCACAACCCCACCAAGACCGTGCTGCTGCCCGAGCCGGGCGCGGACTGCCCCATGGCGCACATGGTCAAGCGCGAGACGGTCGACGCGGCGCGCGCCGAGTACGGCGACGACCTGGCCGTGGTGTGCTACGTCAACTCCACGGTCGAGATCAAGAGCTGGAGCGACGTGTGCGTCACCAGCTCCAACGCCGTTAAGATCGTGTCCGAGCTGCCGCAGCAGCATATTCTGTTCATTCCCGACCAAAACCTGGGACGCTTCGTAGCCGAGCAGGTGCCGCAAAAGCACGTCATCCTCAACAACGGCTACTGCCCGCGCCATCACATCATCACCGTCGAGCAGATCGTCGACGCGACGGAGGCCCACCCCGACGCGCTCGTGCTGGCGCATCCTGAGTGCAAGGCCGACGTTCTGGCCGAGGCCGACTACATCGGCTCCACCGCCGGCATCATCAAGTATGCCGAGGAGTCCGACGCGAGCGAGTTCATTATCGTGACGGTCCGCGGCGTGCTCTACGAGCTCGAGCGCCGCTGCCAGGGCACTGGCAAGAAGTTCTACTTCCCCGCGGTGCAGCCCACCTGCGTCAACATGGATCTCATCACGCTCGAGAAGCTCGTGCGCTGCCTGGAGACGGGCGAGGGCGAGGTGCAGATCGGCGTCTCGGATGAGGCGGCAGACCAGGCCAAGCTCACGCTCGACCGTATGCTCGAGTACGCAGCGCGCTAGAACAATGTTGCATGAGGGACGGTCCCTTATGTCACATTACAAGGGAGAGGATTCCTGTGGAAACCAAGCAATACCCCGATATGGAGTGCGACGTCGTTATTGCCGGCTGCGGCGTGGCGGGTCTGTACGCGGCCCTCAATCTGCCGACGAGCACGCGCGTGATCATGCTCTCCAAGGGCGCGGTCGACGAGTGCGATTCGATGCTCGCGCAGGGCGGCATCTGCGTGCTGCCCGAAGGCTCGGACTACGATGCCTTCTTTGAGGACACCATGCACGCCGGCCATTACGAGAACCGCCGCGAGAGCGTCGACATCATGATCCGCTCGAGCCGCTCGGTCATCAACGACCTGCTAGCGATGGGCGTGGATTTTGAGCGCAAGGCCGACGGCAGCCTCGACTTTACCCGCGAGGGTGCACACAGCCGTCCGCGCATTGCCTTCCATGCCGATATCACCGGCAAGGAGATCACGACTAAGCTGCTTCAGGCTGTCCGCAAGCTGGACAACGTGCAGATTTTGGAGCACGTGGCCATGACCGACATCCTGACGGGCGAGCGTGACGGCGACACGGTGTGCACCGGTATCGTCGCCGTTCCCGTGGACGAGGACAACTCGGTTCGTCCCGCCGACGAGCTGGTAAATGCCGCTGAGGGCGCGCATGCCGGCGAGCCGTTTAAGATCCATGCCCGCCACACGCTGTGGGCGACGGGTGGCATTGGCGGCGTGTACGACCACTCGACCAACTACCCGCAGCTCACGGGCGACGCCTGCTACATCGCTCAGGAGCATGGCATTAAGATGGAGCACCTGGACTACGTGCAGATCCATCCCACGGGTCTGTTCTCGCCGCAGCCGGGTCGCACCTTCCTGATCAGCGAGAGCTGCCGCGGCGAGGGCGCGATTTTGCTCAACGCCGCCGGCGAGCGTTTTACCGACGAGTTGCAGCCGCGCGACGTTGTCGCCGCCGCCATCCGCGAGCAGATGAAGCAGGATGACACCGAGCACGAGTGGCTGAGCTTTGCCCCCGTCGAGCGCGACGTGGTGACCGGGCACTTTGCCAATATCCGCGCGCGCTGCCTAGAGGACGGCCGCGACATCTTGGACGAGCCCATTCCCGTTACGCCCACGCAGCACTACTTTATGGGCGGCGTGTGGGTCGACAAGGACGGCCACACCTCGATGCCCGAGCTCTACGCCGCGGGCGAGACGGCCTGCAACGGCGTTCACGGCAAGAATCGCCTTGCATCAAACAGCCTGCTCGAGGCGCTGGTCTGGGGTCGTCGCGCCGCGTGGTACATGCGTACCGGCGAGTCGCTGGCCGTGGAGCAGGCGGGCGAGCCCGCGCTCGACGGGCGTCACCGCGCCTTGAGCGCCGACACCCTTGCAATCGATGATTTGGCCCGTGCCGCCGGCACGCAGGCCGTGGAGGATTAGACCATGAATCCCATTACCATGAAGCTCGTCGTCGATGATATGATTCTGCCGGCTCTGCGCGAGGACATTACGTTTGAGGACGTGAGCACGGCGAGCGTGTGCCCCACGGCGCGCCCCGCCACGGTGGAGCTTATCGCCAAAGCCGATGGTATCATCGCCGGCCTAGACGTGTTCTCCCGCACCTTTGAGCTGCTGGATCCGCAGAGCTCCGTGTTGTTCGATGTCTCGGATGGCGACGAGGTGCACGCCGGCGACCATGTGGGTCAGGTGCGCGGCGACGCGCGCGTGCTGCTTTCGGGTGAGCGCGTGGCGCTCAACTACCTGCAGCGCATGAGCGGCATCGCTACTTACACGCATCGGATGGCGGCTGCGCTCGAGGGCACCAAGACCGTGCTTGTCGACACGCGCAAGACCACACCGGGCATGCGTGTGTTTGAAAAGGCGGCAGTCGAGATCGGCGGTGGCAGCAACCACCGCTATAACCTGTCGACGGCTGTCATGCTCAAGGACAACCACATCGACGCCGCCGGTGGCGTGACGCGTGCGATCGAGATGGCGCGCGCCCATGCATCGTTTACCGCGACGGTCGAGATTGAGTGCGAGAACCTGGATATGGTGCGCGAGGCTGTGGAGGCCGGCGCCGATATCATCATGTTCGACAACATGACCCACGACGACATGGCTGCCGCGATTGAGCTTATCGCCGGCCGCGCCAAGACCGAGTGCTCGGGCAATGTGGATGCCAGCAATATCCGCGCCCTGGCTGATCTGGGCGTCGACTACATTAGCTCGGGGGCGTTGACGCACTCTGCGCCGATTCTCGACCTCTCGCTTAAGCACCTGCGTCTGCTGGACGGTAAATAATGAACGCCCGCGAGCGTCGCCGTGCCATCATGGCCGTGCTCGAGGGGGCCAAGGGGCCCGTATCGGGCAGCGCACTTGCTCGTGAGGTGGGTGTGAGCCGCCAGATTGTCGTGCAAGACATCGCCCTGCTGCGCGCCGATGGGCACGATATCGTGGCGACCAACCGTGGTTATGTGCTGCAGGAGGCCCCCAGCAGCCCCGCTGTGCCCACGCGCTTGGTCAAGGTTCGCCACAGCGTAGAGCAGGCAGGCAATGAGCTCACGAGTATCGTCGATGCGGGTGGCGCCGTGCTCAACGTGATCGTCAACCATCGTGTGTACGGCAAGATCACGGCCGACCTGGACATCCGCAACCGCCGCGATGTCGAGCGCTATCTGCGCGATATCGAGAGCGGCAAGAGCTTTCCGCTGCTTACGGTGACGAGTGGCTATCACTTCCATCGCATTGCGGCGGAGGACGAACAGACCCTCGACGAGATCGAGGCGATGCTCAAGGAAAAAGGCTACCTAGCAGACCTGATGCCCTACGAAGACGATTTGTCCTAGTCGACGCCGCATCTATAAGTTGCGGTGAAATAGTTCCTAAAATCGGCATCCAAGACATAAAACAGGAACTATTCCACCGCAACTGCCAAGGGTCCCGCTCCAAGATTAGCTGCCCACATATGCAAAAGGAGGCCTCCGCGGCGATGCGGTAGCCTCCTTTTTTGTGCTCGGTGTACTTTTGAGTGTGCAAGTGGG
>CAJMJM010000036.1 GCA_905213725.1 Collinsella aerofaciens | reverse complement strand
TCTCAATCATGTTTAAGGGGATTGTGTAGCTCGCGCGGGGGCGCCGTGCACCGAGGCGCTGAATATGCAGCTATAGTCTGCCGGTGCTAACGAGCGAGCCTTCTCGTCTGCCTGGGTGGTCCATTTTGGGCCACATGGGTATGGGCATGTGCCTGCTTGCTCGACATACTTAATGTCGACAGCCCCTGTGCAAAGGAGGACGTTTCCATGGACGAGATGTTTGCCATTAAATGTCAAAACTGCGGCGGCCCTATGTACTCGCACCAGGCTAAGCGCAGCTTTAAGTGCGCCTATTGCGGCACGGTCGTTCCGTGGCAGGCTGATGCGGGGGAGCCCAAGAGCGCCCTGGGCATTCGCCATACGCCGCTAACGGTGGTGGATGGACTGCTCAAGCTCACGCATGTGTCGCAACTCGAGCGCCCGGAGGACCCGGACTGGTATTTCTTCAATTCGCACTGGCGCAATCAGTCAGTTCTGGAACATCTGCTGTGGGAGGATCGCGGCACGGCGCAGGAGTTCCAAGAGGCCACGCATGTGAGCATTCCTTGCCCCTTCTGTGGTGCGTCCTTTGAGGGCGAGTCGACCCAGCGCGTGTTTGAGTGCCCGTCCTGCGGCAACAAGATCGGCATTGCCGACCTGCTCAAGCCGGGGACGTTTAGCAAGCGCCTGACCATGGGCGTAGGTGCGGAGTATGTACCTGGGCAGGGTATTCCCTGCGAAATCTCGCCGCAGCAGGCACGTGCCAGCGCACTGCAGCTGGTGCGCCAGTATGCGGAAGCCTTTGCCGGGCACGACGTGGAAGATGCGATCCAAAACGACATGATGCTCTTCTATTTCCCCATGGCGCTGGCGGACCTGCGCATGATGGCGTCCTTCCCAGGCAAGGGCCTGAGCAAGGAGACCTTGGTGTACTACGAGGTGCTCGACTGGGCATACCCCAAGGCAAACTACCTGGACGTTCGCCTCATGGGCATTTTGGAGCCGTGGGACTTTGCCAAGGTTGGGCCGTTTGACCCGGCCATGCAGGAAGGTGACTTTCGCGTTGTCTCCGTCGATGCGTCTACCAAGGACCAGGTGGTTATTGATAAGTTGGCGCTCGACGTTGCGGGCAACGACGCCGAGGCTGTACTGGGGCTCAATAAAAAGAGCATCCGCACGTGGGCATGCAAGGCCCGCAAGCACAAGGACGGCCTAGTTATGGTGCCAGTGTACTTTGTCGACCGTCCGGCAACGGACAGCCGCGACGGCGAGCAGGTGCGCATCGCCGTAAACGGCCAGACGGGTCGTGCGGCCGCGGTGGTGTTTAGCGACAAGCGCGAGACGCATATTGTGGCGCCGCGCAGCCCGAGTCTGCATCTGTCCGGTGAGAGCACCGTGCACGCCACGCCCGTCGAGATCAAATACGTTAAATCGCCGTTCCTGTACCAGATCGTGCGCCGTGGAGGCGGCGAGCAACCGCGCCAGGTTGCAGCGGTTGCCGAGGGTTCCTACCGAGAGGAGAAGCCCAAACGCCGCGGGCTGCTGGGGGCGCTATTTGGGAAGTAGGGGAGCGGTGCTGGGTAGTCTTATGACGCGATAGCCAGGGATATGGGGCGGCTCTCAGGAGTGCGGGCTGCCGTCTGATTGTTTGAGGGTGCCAGATGTAAATAAACAGTGGAGCGGCTGCAAAAGAGCTGCCTCACTGGGTAAAATCAGGGTGTGCGGCGGAACCCGCTCCTCAGTCGGTCAACTTTGGAAGCGCGGGCAACGCAGGCGCTATCGTCTAAAGGGCCGGCTGCAACCGGCCCTTTTCTGTGGCAGCCAATGAACCCACATCAGACGAAGGCCGCGTCTTTGCCTGTCAGGTCACGCTCGCCAGCCATGGCTAGAATGTCGGTGCCGGCGTCCATGACCGGTATTGTTTCGTAGCAGCCGTCGCAACCGCGAGTGCGCCTGCGACGGCTGCGATGGTTTCGGTCGCAACGTGCTGCTACCCTTGCGTTTCGCCATTAGTCGCTTCGTTGATGGCGCGGTACTCGGCACTCAGCTCGCGCGCCAGCTCTTCCTTGCTTGGAAGATACGGCAGGTATTTGGCGGCAAACACTTGGTCGTTGTCTTCGGGCAGCGTGTACTCGACGATCGAATCGCTTTTGTCCGCGCAGAGCACGATGCCTATGGGCGGATTGTCGCCTTCGTTCATGAGCTCGCGCGTGTAGTAGTTCACATACATTTGCATCTGGCCCAGGTCCTGATGCGTAAGATCGTCCGTCTTAAGGTCGATGAGCACGAAGCAGCGCATCAGATAGTTGTAAAAAACAAGGTCAATATAGAAATGGCGCCCATCAAAGGTGATGCGCTTTTGGCGCGCCTCGAAAGCGAAGCCACGGCCAAGCTCCAGCAGGAACTTCTGAAGATGCGTGATGAGCGCCTGCTCTAGATCGCTCTCGCGAAACGCAGCATCGTCCGAGAAACCTAAAAACTCCAGTACATATGGGTCGCGGATGATATCCTCGGGGCGACGAGCCGGGGCGCTCTTTTGGATTTCCTGGGTGACGGCCTCCTTGTCCTTGCTGGCAAGTAGGCGCTCGCGGAACATGGTGTTGATCTGGCGTTCGAGCTGACGCGTGCTCCAACGAGAATCGGCGCATTCGTTCATGTACCATGTTCGAGCATCAGGGTCGGTTATACGCGATAACCTGCGGTAATGTGTCCAATTCAATTCGGAACGCAGCGCGTTCCGGATTGGGAACGCAAGATAAAACTGACGCATGTATCTTAAGCTTCTGGCGTTGAAGCCTCCGCCGAAATCCTTAGTCAATCTAACGGCAAGTTCGTCGATCGGTGCATCGCCATACTTGGCGCGCTCCTCTCCGCCCTGTTCATCAACAATACTCTTGCCGATCTCCCAATATGCCTCAACCATCGCAAAGTTTTCAGCGGAATTGGCTTTGTCGGGAGTTGCGTTGAGAATCGTGGAGACCGGCTGGAATATTCATTCGTGCACGTTTGCCGATTCTCCACGGTTTACCAGTTCGCCCATCACTGTCGCCCCGCTTTCCTCTTGTGGAATGCATCTTTATCGAATTTAGTTTAAAGCCTCGCGCGGACACGAATTGCTGTGCTGTCTGACATCATCGCATGGGGCCTTGCGGTGACTAAAATGTGGCCATAGGGACAGTTTTAACGAACCCCACGGGAGTGACGTGTATGGACAACAACACGCTGCTATTCCAGGACAAAGGTTCGGGTAGGTATAAAGACGTCAAGATCTACCCTAACCGCATTGAGGTACTCAAGAAGGGCACTTTTGGCGGCAAGCACACCGAGATTGTCTACCTTAAGGACATTACGGGCGTCAATAGAATCAAAGGCCGCGATGTTTTTCTGCGCAATCGTCTGTTGACCGCTTGCGTCTTTAGCCTGAACAGCCGTGCGAAGGCCCAGGAGTTTGTTAACGCGCTGAACATGGTGATGTAGCCGATAGCGGCGTTCGGGCCAAGGTAAAAATCGGGGGCACAGAACGGTGTTCTGCGCCCCCGATTGAGTCGATGTGTCTAAAAGGCCGGCTTGCCTATTCGCTACCGTCCCCAGCGTTTTTGCGGTCACTGGCAAGCATTGCTGCGCCGGCGACCGTCGTCGCCATGGCGGCAGCGGCGAGCCCGGCGGCAATGCCGGAGCCGTCGCCCGTGTCGGCGAGTTTTCCGCCCGAGCCCTTGCCCTTGTTGCCCTTACCATTCTTATCAGCGCTGCCTGCGTTGGAGCCCGTGCTGCTGCCGGTGCCGGCGCCGCCTGCACTGCCCGAGGCCGCTACGGTAAAGCTTGCGGCTCCGTCGCTGGCGAGCGTGTAGTTCTGCGCCGCGTCGCCCAAGAGACCGTTCACGCGCACCCAGTACGTTCCTGCGGCAAATGTTTCGCCCTCGGCCATTGCTGTGCCCGGAGCGCCGTTCGCGCCGTGCATAAACTCGAGCTGGGCCGTGCAGGCATCGGTTTCGAGCTTGCCCTCGAGTGATGCCGCAATCTTGGCGCGCACGTCTTCGCCGGCCTTAAGGCCTTCGAGTCCCTCAAAATGGGGCGTCAGCGCGCGTGGATCGATATCGATGGGCACAGAGCCCTGCAGCCCCGTAACGGTCTCGTTGCCCAGGGCGTCGACATCCACGTATTCAATGGCAAACGCATGGCCCGAAGCTGTCGCGTTGAGCGCGTTGCTGCTGTCGGCAAGGCGGAAATGACCCTCGCCAACGGTCTTGCCATCCTGGAATGAGGCATCGCTCAGCGAGTCGCCGTACGTCATGCGCATGCGGGTCGGGAGATAGTACGGGAGATAGTACGAAGCCGTCTGCTTGTGTTCCGTATCGTAATTGCGCTGATAGATGCTCCGGGCCAGCGCCGCATCAACAAAGTCGGATGCGATGATGCCAATGTGCTTGAGGTAATCTGACTTTGTATCCTCGATGCCGCTGGGATTGATGTACGGGCTCTTATACAGATGCTCGTTGGCTACTCGTGCCGAGGTAAAAGGATTGCCTCCGTGCGACAAGCCCGTGCAGCTGGTGTAGTTGATAGACCAGCAACGCTCCAGGACTTTCTCCTTGGCCCCGTTATCGTCCTCGACATCTACCTCGTTGCGCGTGCGCCCGGACGTTTCCTTCAGCGCATTATCGACCCAGCTGAGCTTGTCGGTTCCCGTGAGTTTGTACTTGTCCTGGGCGTATACCTTGGTGCAATAGGGCTCTTTGTCGCCTGTTTCCCCCGCGGCTTCAAAGCCCCGCGCGTCTTGGACGAGACACATAGTGGCGCTGTCGGAGTGAGCCTTGATCTTGTCATCCCATTCGGTAAGGTCGAGGCCCCACGTGTGGCCGCTTACACTGTTGCCCGCGAGCCTAAATCGACGCAGCAGAACGATCTTTCCGCGAACCTCGCCCAGCGTGGGGACATGGCTCGACGTGTAGAACAGATCGGGATTATCGCCCATAACCTTGGCGAAAGCCGTCGTAACACTGTCATCGGTAGCCTCGTCGTTGCCTCGTGATACAAGCATGATGAGCGCTTCTGTCGGGTTTTCGTTCAAAAACGTTTTGAAGTAGCCTATGACATCGGAAAGATGCATAAAGTACGCGTCTTTTTTGAGCAGGTAGTAATCCCCGTGGTCGATACCGGGGTTGTCGCCCTTTCCGAGCCGGATATCAAAATAGCGAATGCCTTCGAGCAACTGCGTGGGAATGTAATCCTGCTGGCATTTTACTTGCGAGGATTGGGGCTCGGTGTCGTTGTCCACGCTACAGGTGCCCGAATCGTGCGTACCCGGGATGCTCAGCTCGTCGAGGAACTTGTTGTCGTCGACGTATTTCATCCAACATGGCCCATCGACGTAGCTGCTGTACGTGATCCAGTCGAGGCTGCTAACCGTGGCATCGTTCTTTTTCATGTCGTAACCGATAAGTTCGAGCTCCCACGGAATGCTCTTACTCTTATGGCAGATCTTATTGTTGTCCTGGTCTTCGCCGTTCGATTCTATTGCCAGGTACTTAATGTCTTTTTTCTCGGTTTCTTTCTCGACCGTGCGGTCTCGGATGATATAGGTTCCGTTTGATTGACGCTCGAACGCAAAAGAGCGGCTGGGCTTGCCGTCATGCTCGCCACTCCATACGTGGATGACCTTTCCGTCTTTGTCCGAGTCGCCATCGACCGACCAAATGCTGTAGCCCGTCTTTTTATGCTCTTCGAAATTGAGCAAGGTGCGGATAGCATACCAGTTTGTATCGTCATTCTTGGTCGTTACGTTCTCAAGGATGAGCTTGCTGGACGTGCCGTCATTAAACAGATGGCAGACGTTGCCGATGACGTTGCCGTCTTCGTTAACGCTTGCGGTACGAAAATAGCCCGCGGGGCGAAGGCGAATGACGAAATTGTCGAGGCTGACTGCTGGCCCGGCCGTGCTGTCCGCAAAGGCTGCCCGCGGGCTAATGCCCAGCATGGCGGTTTCGGGCAGGCTTGCAAGTGGCGACAACGCCGCGAGTCCAAGGCCCAACGTAAATGCTCGGCGGCTGATGGCGCGGTGTTCGGTCATAACTTCTCCATTCGTAGAGTGCGGTTATGCGATAGTTTTGGTCACTATACTGCTCAGATGTTTAAAGATGCTGGTTTAATTGTCTGCGCGGCGCAATAAATCGGCGGGCGGACGTGTTGGGGTGCTTGTCGTTTTCGTACTGTTGCTACATTTGGAGCGGTTCCGGCGTCCGGCATCCTCGCGTTCGTTGGCTACCGGCATAAGAAAGGGAGGGTCGGTTTACCGGCCCTCCCTGGGTACGAAGCGCTGGGATACCGTCGCTTGTTTGCACTGCGTCCGTGTTTCCCGTTGTGCTCGCCAGTCGCTTAGCGCTTGATCTCGATATCCTCGAGCTTGACGTCCATGGCCTCGGTCTTGGCCTTGGCGATGTCGTCGGCAAACTCCAGAGACTTCATCATGGTCTCGACGGCGTCCTTGTGCTCCTCGACATTGTCGATACGTACGTACACACTGCCGCCGTCAACGTCAGTGAAGTACTCGGTCGTCACGCCGCCCGAGTGCGTAAAGTAGGCGCTGCGCCAGGTCTTGCCGTTGTACTTAACGGGATCGCTCTCGGTCCATCCGGAGATGGCCTTCCACTTTGCATCGTAGTCACCCAGTACATCGGCGTACTTGTCAGGATCGAAGACGGGGATGAAGCGGTCGCTGGCATGCTCGCTCTCGGTGAACTTAAACTGGGCCCTGTCGGCGGTATCGCCTGCGACGTCCGTGATTTCGACGCCCTCGGGGACTTCGACCTTAAACCAAATGAAGTCGGTCCTCATATCCACGGCTGGTTTTTCTGCTCCGCCGCCACCGCCACTTCCGGTAGCGCCGCCGCTGCCACCGCAGCCCACCAGGGCAACTGCGGCAAAGAGACTGATGCAGAGGGTGAGAATCGCAAAGGCCTTCTTTTTCATGGTCGTGTCCTCCTCGATCTGTAACCGCCCATGGATTACCTGCCTTTACTGTACGCGCGGGCGGCTCGTTCAGGTGGGCCATGTGTCCCATTCTGGGGGCCTGATTTGCGCCGACAAGTGGCAATATGCTCGGGCGTAAAAGAGGGGAGGGTCGGCCGATCCAATCCTCCCCTGGCTGGGCGTCCGATCATTTAATGAATGCGCACGCGATGCTGCGTGCGAGCCCCTAATGCTTGATCTCGATGCTCGAAATCTCGACTTCGCGTGCCTCGGCAACTGCCTTCGCCATGTCATCGGGAAACTCGATGGAGTTGAGGAGCGCCTCGGCTTCTTTCTTATGCAGATCGAAGTTCGAGATGAGGACGTAGACGCTTCCCGGCTCAACGTCGGTAAAGAGAAGGGTTGAGACGCCGCTGTTGTCCTCGTACGTTCCGACGAGCCACGTCCTGCCGTTATACTCGACGGACCCGCCATCCTTCCACTGGAACGTATCACCTTTCTTTTCTGCCTGGTCGGCGTGGGATTCCTCTGCCGTCAGCGCTTTTTTCCAAACGGGGATAAAGCGATCGGCCGAACCGTTCTCGTCTTCGGGGAAGGTGAGCTGGACCCTGTCGGCATTCTTGCCAGCGGAGTCGCTTACGCCAACGCCCTCGGGCATCTCGACCTTAAACCAAATGAAGTCAGTCTTCTTGGCAACGGGGGCCTTTTCTTTGCTCTCGCTCTTAGCGGCGCTGCCGCCCCCGCCCGATGCGCTCCCGCCGCAGCCGACAAGGGCAAACGCGGCAAAGAGGGCGATGCAAAGGGAAAGGATCGATAGGGTCTTTTTCTTCATGGTGGCGTCCTCCTTGTCTGCCGATGACATCACGGCGCCGCATGCTGTTGGGGTACTGATTGCACTGGCGGCGGATGTCTCTGTGCACTGTGCGGCTTATGCCTCCGTTCATCGCTTGTGGCCGTTGCGCGGCCGTGCCCCAACGGGTTCCTTACTTATAGATATGCCCCAGTTTGTGCCGTTCGGGAGTCTCGAAAGGTGGGCCATGTGTCCCATGTTTGCAGCGCCGACGCCTATCGTTCGTCATAGAAATCCGCGATGGCCAGGTGCGCTGACGCTCATGTACTTATGGGCTAGACTTAGCACCATTATGTGATTGATGCGGTCGGTCGGCGGTTGCCACCCGACCGATGTATATGACTTGAAGGTGCGTGCGTATGAGCCAAGAGATGATGGATAAAACATGTCGAGAGTTTGCCGAGGCGCTTGCCGCACGCGAGCCGGTTCCCGGCGGCGGTAGCGCGAGCGCCTTTGTAGGTGCACTGGGCGCCTCGCTTTGCGGGATGGTTGCTCGCTATGGGGCGACAAACCCTGCGCTTGCCGATCGCGCAGACGATCTGACGCGCGCGTTTGCCCAGGCGGATGAGTTGGCGCAGGAACTTGTGGGTCTGGTCGCCGAGGACGTTCGTGCCTACGGGCAGGTGTCCACGGCGTACGGTATTCCGCGTGACGATCCGGCTCGAGCGACCGCGATTCAGGATGCGCTGCATGTGGCCGCTATGCCGCCGTATCGCATTATGGATGCCTGCGGGCGTGCGCTGGCGCTGCTCGAGGACATGGCCGACAAGGGTTCGCGTCAGCTGCTGTCCGATGTGGCGTGCGGCGCCGTGTTCTGCCGTGCCGCTATGCAGGGCGCGAGCTTGACGCTCTTTGCGAACACCACGTCTATGAAAGATCGCGTTCGTGCTGAGGAGCTCGAGACGGCGTGTGATGAGTTGCTCGACACATGGTTGCCGCGCGCCGATGCGCTGGCGCGCCGCGCCTCCGACGCTGCAAGGAAGAGAGGATAGCCATGGCTGAACTGCTGAAGGGTGCTCCCGTTGCTCGCGCTTTGACCGAGGAACTTGCTGCTCGCTGTGCAGCCCTGCGCGAGCGCGGTGTTGTACCGACGCTGGCCATCGTTCGTGTGGGCGAGCGCGAGGACGACCTGTCCTACGAGCGCGGTGCCCTCAAGCGCTGCGAGAAGGTTGGCATTGAGGCTCGCCGCGTTTTGCTTCCTGCCGATGTTTCGCAGGACGAGCTGTTGACGGCCGTCGAGGACATCAATACCGATTCGGCTGTTCATGGCTGTCTGATGTTCCGCCCGCTGCCCGCCGGCCTTGACGAGAACGCCGTCGCCGCAGCGCTCGATCCCGCCAAGGACGTTGACTCCATGACGCCGGCTTCACTGCTCACCACGCTTTCGGGGCGCGGCGAGGGTTTTGCCCCCTGCACAGCCGAAGCCGTGCTTGCTTTGCTGGATCATTACGGCGTTGAGCTGGATGGGGCCAAGGTTGCTGTGGTCGGACGCTCACTGGTAATTGGCCGCCACGTAGCCGCCATGCTTACGGCGCGCAACGCAACCGTGACGACGTGCCATACGCATACGCGCGATCTTGCCGCCGAGTGCTGTGCTGCCGACATTGTGGTTGCCGCCGTTGGACGCGCGCGCACGATTGGCGCAGATGCGGTCCGCGAGGACCAGGCGATTATCGATGTTGGCATTAATTGGGACGAAGCCGCTGGCAAGCTGGTCGGCGACGTCGATTTTGATGCCGCGGAGCCGGTTGTTGGCGCAATCACCCCCGTGCCGGGTGGCGTGGGCGCCGTGACGACAGCAATTCTCGCCAAGCACGTGATCGAGGCGGCTGAGCGCGCGGTAAAATAGGCGTTTGGAGGCTGTTTAGGGGGTTGGTTAGATACCCCGTGGTCAAAAAATGCCAAATATGAGTACTGTTGCCAAGTTAGTCACATATGTTTGAGATCATTTTGGCTCTTTAGCGATAAGTAATATCGTTAAAGAGCCAATTTTATTGGACGTATGGGGAATTACTAGACTCAGTTTTTGGACAGGTGAGGATTCCCGGCGCCCGGAACAGTGCAATTTGCTGCCACTAAATTTGTGACAGTACTCTTATTTGGCATTTTTTGACCACGGGGGCTGCCGAGGCCGTGGTTTCGCCCTTTCTGCGCCGAAGCGATACACTGTTGCCGTTTGATTTCTTCGCTCAAGGAGGATGCGCATGCCGTGCACAACGATTCTGGTCGGTAAGAACGCGAGCTACGACGGGTCGACGCTTGTCGCGCGTAACGAGGACTCGTCCAACGGGGTGTTTGAGCCCAAGCGTATGCGCGTGGTGCATCCCGACGAGCAGCCGCGCGTCTACACGAGCGTCCTGAGTCACCTGACCGTTGAGCTGCCCGATAACCCCATGCGCTACACGAGTGTCCCCGATGTTGTCCCGGGCCACGGCATCTGGGCCGAGGCCGGTTTCAACGAGCTCAATGTGGGCATGTCCGCAACCGAGACGCTCACCACCAACGAGCGCGTCCGCGGCGCCGATCCGCTCGTCGACTACGTACCCGCCAAGGGCAACGAGGGCGAGGACGGATACGTTCCGGCACAGCCCGGCGGCTTGGGTGAGGAGGACATGGTGACCCTGGTGCTGCCGTATGCCAAGTCCGCCCGCGACGGCGTTCGTATCCTGGGCGACCTGCTCGAGCGCTACGGCACCTACGAGAACAACGGCATCGCCAATAGTGCCGTTGACGAGATCTGGTGGCTCGAGACCATCGGCGGCCACCACTAGATTGCCAAGCGCGTGCCTGACGACGCCTATGTGACCATGCCCAACCAGCTGGGTATCGACAGCTTTGACCTGGATGACGCCGAGGGCGCCCAGGCCGACCACATGTGCTCCGCCGACTTGCGCGCCTGGATGGCCGAGTGGCATCTGGACCTGACGCTGGGCGTCGAGGGCGACGGCCCGGCTGCGGTCTTTAACCCGCGCGAGGCCTTTGGCTCGCACAGCGACAGCGACCACGTCTACAACACGCCGCGCGCGTGGTACATGCAGCGCTGTCTCAACCCCAGCGACGTGTGGGATGGCCCCGACGCCGACTACACGCCCGAGAGCGACGATATCCCCTGGAGCCGCGTGCCCGAGCGCAAGGTGACCATCGAGGACATCAAGTACGTACTCTCGAGCCACTACCAGGGCACGGAGTACGATTGCTACGGTAGCAAGGGCACGCCCGCTACGCGTGGCGCATATCGCCCCATCGGCATCAACCGCAACAGCCAGCTCGCCGTGCTGCAGCTGCGCCCCTATGCGCAGCCGGCGTATCGCGCCGTGCAGTGGATGGCCTTTGGTTCCAACTCGTTTAACGCGCTGGTTCCGCTGTACGCCAACGTCGAGACCATGCCCGAGTACTATGCCGACACGCAGGCTCGCGTGACGTCCGAAAACTTCTACTGGGCCAACCGCCTGATCGGCGCCCTGGCTGACGTCCGTTTCCATGAGTGCGGCCGCGCTGTGGAGGACTACCAGGAGAAGGTCGGTGGCATGGGCCACAAGCAGATCCATGACGTCGATGCTACCGTAGCCGCTCTGCCTGAGGCCGAGGTGCCTGCCGAGCTTGCACGCGCCAATGAGGCCTTTGCCGAGTGTGTTCGTGTGGAGACCGATGCTCTACTGGGCAAGGTGCTCTACACCACGAGCTGCGCCATGAAGAACTCTTTCGCGATGAACGACAACGTGAGGTAGGGATTTCCCGTCGATCGAATAGCGCTAAAACGCTTTGTCGCTTTCACTCGATCTTGGGTACAAGAACGCCAATGCAGTTGTTTATGATTGGAGACAACCATGGTTATGAAACTCGATCAGCTTGTTAACGGCGCCATCAACGTTGGCTTTGGCGCTGCCGCCGTTGCTGTCGAAGGCGGCAAGAAGGTCCTCGACGACCTTAACACCAAGGGCGAGCAGGTCCGCAAGGACACCGCCACCCCCGATATCGCCCGCAGCGTGTCCGATATGTTCGAGCAGGCCGGTGGCACCATCTCCGACCTGACCGAGCGTCTGGGCATGCAGGGCGAGACCGCGGCCCAGCGCGTGCTTGACGAGCTTATCCTTGCCCGCGTCCGCGTCATGACCGCTCCCGAGCGCACTGCCTTCCTGGCCCATGTGCGCGACATCGTCGATTCGGTCGAGGACAACGTGACCTCGGTGCCCGTCGAGTCCGTTGAGCCCGACGATGCGAAGGATACCGAAGAGGCCGAGTAGCAGCGCAGATGGCAGATTCCACCACCGATTACAACAATCTAGATCCCTTGGGTGACGAGGCGGCGGTTGTCGATGAGGTCGACGCCGCCGTCTCGGGCGCTCGCAAGAAGCCGCGCGCCGTCGATATGGTGCCCGAGGAGCCCGACGCGATGGCGCCGGACGAGGAATACCAGCTCACGCCGGCGGGTCGTCGCGAACGCATTGGGCAGATTGTACGCCTGGTCAAAAAGTACCGCGTGTGGGATAACCTCACGCCGGTTCGTTTGCGCCGCCTGCTCGAGGAACTCGGCCCCATGTTCGTCAAGATGGGGCAGATTTTGGCCAACCGGTCCGAGATTCTGCCGCAGCGCTTTTGCGACGAGCTGCGTCGTCTGCGCTCCGACGTGGAGCCGGTGCCGTACGAGGTCGTACTCAGCTGTCTGGAAGAAGAATACGGCCTGCGCCTGGGGGAGATGTTCGATGCGATCGACCCCACCCCGCTCGGTAGCGCGTCGCTCGCGCAGGTGCACCGCGCTCGTCTGGTGACGGGCGAGGACGTGGCCGTCAAGGTGCAGCGCCCCGGTGCGCAGCAGGTTATGGCACAGGACATCGATATCATCCGCTCGGTGGTGCGTATCGTTTCCAAGTTCGTCAACACCGATCAATTCGTTGACCTGCACGGCGTAGTCGAGGAGTTGTGGACCTCGTTTCGCGAGGAGACCAACTTTTTGGCCGAGGCCAAAAACCTCAACGACTTCTACGAGTTCCATAAGAGCGTTCAAGGCGTGACGTGCCCTAAATCCTATCTGGACCTGTGCACCGAGCACGTGGTGGTTATGGACTACGTCGACGGCATTTCGATCGCCGATCCTGAACGCTTGGTGGCCGAGGGCTATGACTTGGAAAAGATCGGTGCCGCGATTGTCGAGGACTACTCGACGCAGGTGCTCGACGACGGCTTTTTCCATGCCGACCCGCATGCGGGAAACATCATCCTCAAAGACGGTATCGTTTACTTTATCGACTTGGGCATGGTCGGACGCATGTCGAGTCACGATCGCGGTATCGTAAAGGACATGATTTTCGCCGTGGCCGAGGGTGACGTGCCCAAGCTCAAGGATTCGCTCATGCGCTTCGCCGTGACGCGTGGCGACTCGGCTGAGCTCGATCATTCGGCCTTTTTGTCCGATCTTGACTTTATCGTGGCTGACTTTGCGGGCCTCGACCTTAAAGACCTGGATATCGGCGAGTTTTTGACCTCGCTGCTAAACCTGGCGCGCAAAAACGATGTTGAGCTGCCGAGCGTGGTGACGATGTTCGCGCGCGGCATGGTGACGCTCGAGGGTTTGCTGACCGAGTACATGCCCAACGTCAACATGATCCAGATCATCCAAACCCACATTAAAAACGAGAAAAGCACCTATGCGCGCGTGCGCGACATGGGGCGCGATCTTGCCGCGAGCAGCTATCGCGCGGCGAAGGGCTCACTCGAGGCGGCTGAGTACCTGGGGCTGGCTTCGCGCATGCTTACGCGCGGCCAGCTTAAGGTGAACACGCAGATCATGAGCAGCGATAAGGCACTGCGACAGCTGGGCGGAATTATCGACCGCATGTCGATGGCTATCGTTATCGCCGGCCTGTTTATCGGTTCGTCGGTGGTGTACTACGCACGCATCGAGCCGGTTGTGTTTGGTATCCCGGTCATTGGCTTTATGGGCTACGTGAGCGCGCTGGTGCTGGCGCTTATGCTGGGCCGCAATATCTGGCTCAACAGCCACGGCGGCAAACACTAGAGGCTGCGACCGTCACCGCAATTTCCTATCGCAAACAATAGCTTTTACCTTGGGCTTCGCCTGTGTGCGGGGCCCTTTTGCGTGATACCATTTTGACGGTAATAATCGATGGCCTAGATGGTGGTGCGGAGACGCACGAACGCGCGGTTTTCCTGCGCGTTCGGGAGAATCGGGGTGCAAGTCCCCGGCTGTACCAGTAACCGTAATTCCTCTTGGCTCGGGATGTTCGCGTCGCAGATCGGACGGCGCGCCTGAGCCGTTAAGGTTAAGTCGGATCGTCTCCCATCTTGCATGCGGCTGCGGCGTATGCCGCCGGTGTGCATAGGGCTCTGGAGGGAAGGGGGACCCCGATGGGGGAACTCGAACGCAACATGCGCGATGACGTGGGGCAGCCTCAAGGCATCGCTCCAAGTACAGACAATGGGGGACAAATGGATATGTTTGAGGACGAGCGCGAGCGCGCCTCGATGCATCGCCGTGGCGCGATTGCACGCGGTGTAGCCAAGCGCGGCCTAGTGGCATTCCTGGCCTTCGCGATGGCCTTTGGCACCACGCCGGCTCAGCTGTGGGCCGAGGGCGCCGAGGGCATTGCCGATGCTGTGGCTCAGGCTACGACGCCGGGCGAGGACGCAGCGCTTGCGGGCGGTGCCGCTGAGCAGAGCGGCACCGAGGTCTCGGATTCCGAGGGCGCGCCTGCAGCTAGTGCCGCCACAACAGAGGCAGCAACTGGCGACGAAGGCTCGGCGACGGGGGAGAGCCCTGTCGCGAGCGAGCAGTCTTCAGCGGCATCCGCTGGCCAAGCAGGATCTGCCGCCGCGGCTGCCGTTCAGACAGAGAACCCGACAGAAACCGGCGATGTCGCCAAGAAGCAAGTCGAGGTCTCGTTCTCGATTATCGGCACCGATGCCGACGGCAAGGCTCAGACCTGGGTGGCACCTACGCAGCTCAAGCTCGACGAGGGCGCGACGGCTGCGGATGCCTTCGTTAAGCTGCAGCAGAAGACGGGCTTTAAAGCGGATTACGAACCGAACACGGCATACGGCTTCTACCTCAAAAGCATCACGTCCCCGACAGATGGCCGCACGCTTGCCTACGATCCGACGACTAATGCCTTCTGGCAGCTGTTCGTCGACGGCGCGTCTTCCTCGGTTGGCGCGAGCAGCGTTAAGCTCGCCCCGGGGCAGAAGATTGAGTTTGCCTTTACGGGTGGTAGCGCATCCCCTGTCGTTAAGGATCAGGTTGCCGCAAATGTGACCGTCATTGGTCGCGATGCCCAGGGCAAGACTCAGACTTGGGTCGATAACGCGCAGTATGTGGTGACGTCCGGTTCGAGCGCACTTGACCTTACGAAGGTCGCGCTTGAGGCGAATGACATCGACGCCGTTGCTGCTGGCTCCTTCATTCTGAGCCTTAAGTACAACGGTGTTGAGCTGGGTACGCCCCAAGATTATTCGACCTATTGGCAGCTGTTCATCAACGGCAAGTCGAGTGACTATACGGCGGACAATGTCACCATCCATGCCGGCGATACCGTTACGTGGTTCTACGGTGGCTGGGGCGACCAGCTGCCCTCCGATTCTGTCCATGCTTCTGTTCAGGTTCTCGGTAAGGACAAGGACGGCAAGCAGCAGGTTTGGGCTTCGACGGGCCAGACGAGTCTCAAGGCCGGCTCCACTGCCAAGGCTCTCCTTGAGCAGACCGGCCTTACGC
>CAJMJM010000035.1 GCA_905213725.1 Collinsella aerofaciens | reverse complement strand
GACGCCGCCGTCGCCCGCAGACTCCCCGATCACGCCGGACGCGACGCCGGAGCCCGCACCCGTCATCGAAGCCGCGCCCGCCGCTGCTTGCGACCAAATTCCCGCACCGGCACCGTCTCCGGCCCCCGCTGCAGCACCGGCCCCCGCACCCGCAGCACCGACCATCCCCAAGGACTTCCCCATCGATTTCGCAACCGAGGTCTTCTGCCCCGGCCCGCTTCTGCACGAGCTATCGACCTATCTCCCCTACGGCGCCGACACGCTCGGTATCGTCGGCGAGTACTACTGGATCGCCCGCGAGCGCGGTACCATCGAGGCCGCGCGAAACCGCGCAAGCTTCCCCCTGCACTACACGCAGGCCGGCGAGCGCCACGAAGTCACCGTGCGCATCCGCCGCAACACCACCGGCGGCCTCGGAGCCACCTGGGTCATCGACAAGGTCGAAGCCCCGGTCGAGTAAAAAAGGCCTCGGATAGCCAATTGACCATCCGAGGCCTTTTGAATTCAGGCCTTTTAGTTGTCATCGGTGCATATAGACACCAGAGAAGCAAGCTCATCCTCAAGTTGCGGAGCAAAGTATCTAAAAGAAACCTGCGCTCCAGTCGGTATCGACTCAATCATATTCGCAGCATTATCTGAGACTCGGTACGGTGCAGTTTCACCTGTCTTTAAATCCTCTATTGAGCAGACAGCGTCTTCAGCATCAACCGACCTAAGCACGCCTTTTCCTTGTAACATCACATCGGCATGCCCGCCAGCTATTTCTAATGAACCTGAGTCTGTCGCAGTCACTTCTCCGGAACCTCCGCGCGATATCTCTTCCTTTGTTGAACAGCCCACCAATGAAGCCATCAGCACCAAAGACAGGGCTAGACGAATCGCCCTACTTCGAAAAAGTCGTTCCATAAGTCCACGCATAATAGCTCTGATCATACTTCAGGAAGGATAAAGATGAATTCCAGCCGTCCGCTATGCCAATCATCTGCCTTGTCTCTCCAGTTTTCTTACCAGTAAGTGTGGCGTAAGCCTCCGCTGTTACAGAATGGGCTGATCCGTTGTACAAACTCGCATGTAAAACATTCGGTCTATTAGAGTTAATCTCATTTTGAATGCTCGCGATAGCCGGAGAGGAGACAGTGCGGGCGATAAGAGTACTTCCTCTGCTTGCGCAGTAATTTGTAAACCCCGTTGCACAGGTTGATATCGGCGTTCCACCCAAAACAACGCCGGGAACAGTCTGTTCTTCATCGGAAAGAGCATGGGTATTGGTGTAACTCCATATCTGCATATATTGCGAAGGGTCGCTATATAAATTGGCAATGCCATACAGTTCCGCAACGTTCGAAAAAGCTGTCACCATACAAGCATAGTGGGCGGTAAGCCTCTTAATCTCGCTTTCATCATATGACATAAACTGAGAAATGGAACGAAATCCAGATACTGTGTAATCCTGCATTTGAGTTGCGTAAATTACAACATCGTTCCAGCTTGAAGGTTTATTCGATAAAACGACAGGCCGTCCTTCTATGGAAACAGCCGGGATTGTTCTTCCGCAATTTGTTGTTATTGAACCGTCCAAAGATTGCACGCCGAATTCGAATGGATTGATCATTACGACTGGGTTATTGAAAGAATAAGACTCGACACCAAGATCTCCTCCCCGATCCATAGGGCTGACTAAGCCGTCTCCAAAACGATATCCCGTAAGTATTTCATCATCTGAAGCATCTAAAACCAAATAGCCCGCGGCTCTATTGGATGTCACAACCGGAACAATGTAACCAAGCGGGGACCCATCAACATCTACAAAAGGAATAGGGTCAGAAGGCGTATACGAATAGCCGAGGAGTCCCTTTATATATTTATCGGCAAGCTCTTGCGCAATTTCAGAAGTAAATTGTATCTGCTCACCATCAATATTGCCCGTCGAAGCAAAAACCTCTTTCGGACGTGCGGCTAAGGCGACAATTGAAGACTCGACAAGTTGCAGATAACGACGACGCGAAAGCATATGTTCTTCTTTCTAGAGAAGCGACTTATAAGGTACTCCTATTCTATAATCTTTTTTGTAACGTTACAGCACTGGTTATATTTCAATTCGATTTGCTTATGTCCTTGCAACCCAATGCGTCTTTACGTTTTAAACGGAATTAGAAAATCGCTCATAGCAAAAACGGGCTTTAATCCCAAAGAGATAACTTTGATTATGAATCAAACCAGCAGCCAGGGCATAGCTGCAGTGCAATTGCTACAAGAAAGGCCGCCCTTGGTGGCGGCCTTTCTACTTGCTACTAGTCGCGCGTCAGCTTACGGTGAATACGATGCGGCTGGGCCGCGTCCTCGCCCAGGCGCTCGATGCGGTTGGCCTGATAGGCCTCGAAATTACCCTCGAACCAATACCAGTTGCCCGGATTCTCGTCGGTGCCCTCCCACGCCAGAATGTGCGTGGCGACGCGGTCCAGGAACATACGGTCGTGGCTAATGACCACCGAGCAGCCCGGGAACTCGAGCAGCGCCGCCTCGAGCGAGGACAGCGTCTCGACGTCGAGGTCGTTCGTGGGCTCGTCGAGGAGCAGCAGGTTGCCGCCCTGCTTGAGCGTGAGTGCCAGGTTCAGACGGTTGCGCTCGCCACCGGAGAGTACGCCAGCGCGCTTCTGCTGGTCCTGGCCCTTAAAGCCAAAGCTCGCCACATAGGCGCGGCTCGGGACCTCGGTCTCGCCGACCATCATGTGGTCCAGGCCGTCCGAGACGACCTCCCACAGGTTCTTGTCGGGGTCGATGCCGGAGCGGTTCTGATCAACGTAGCTAATCTTGACGGTCTCGCCCACCTCGAGCTCGCCCGAAGTCAGCGGCTCCAGACCCACAATCGTCTTGAACAGCGTGGTCTTACCGACACCGTTGGGGCCGATCACGCCCACGATGCCGTTGCGCGGCAGGGTGAACGAAAGGTCATCGATGAGCACGCGACCGTCGAACTCCTTGTGCAGGTGATGGGCCTCGAGCACCTTGTTGCCCAGACGCGGGCCCACAGGGATGCGGATATCGGTCCAGTCGAGCTTCTGGCTTGCGCGGGCCTCGGCCTCCATCTCCTCGTAGCGAGCCAGACGAGCCTTGTTCTTGGCCTGGCGAGCCTTGGGTGAACTGCGTACCCACTCGAGCTCGGCCTCCATGCGCTTGGCGAGCTTGGCGTCACGGTTGCCCTGCGCCTCGATACGCGCGGCCTTGGTCTCCAGATACGTGGAGTAGTTGCCCTTGTAGGGATAAAGGTGACCGCGGTCGACCTCGCAGATCCACTCGGCAACGTTATCCAGGAAGTAGCGATCGTGTGTGACGGCAAGCACCGCGCCCTGATAGTTATGCAGGAAGTGCTCGAGCCACAGGATCGACTCGGCGTCCAGGTGGTTCGTGGGCTCGTCGAGCAGCAGCAGGTCGGGAGCCTCGAGCAGCAGCTTGCACAGGGCAACACGACGGCGCTCGCCGCCGGAAAGCACGTTGACCGGCATGTCGGAATCGGGCAGCTGCAGGGCGTCCATGGCCTGGCCGAGCTTGGAATCGATATCCCAGCCGTCGGCGGCATCGATCTCGTCCTGGAGCTTGCCCATCTCGGCCATGAGGGCGTCCATGTCGCAGTCCGGGTCGCACATCTCCTCGCCGATCTTGTTGAAGCGATCGACCTTGGCGATCATGTCGCCAAACGCCATGCGCACGTTCTCGATGACGGTCTTGTCATCGTCGAGCGGCGGCTCCTGCTGCAGGATGCCCACGGTGTAGCCGGGGGTGAGCCTGGCATCGCCGTTGGAGACCTCCTCGATACCGGCCATGATCTTGAGCAGGGTCGACTTGCCCATACCGTTGGGGCCCACGACGCCGATCTTGGCACCGGGGTAGAAGCTCAGGGTCACGTCGTCAAGGATTACCTTGTCGCCATGGGCCTTGCGAGCCTGATACATCTGGTAGATAAACTCCGCCATATGTCTGTTCTATCCTTTCTACCTGCTGTTTCCCTATTCTTGATTCGCTTTAGTGGAAACGAAATGAGAAAACCAGCTCTGAAACTTAACGAAAAAGGGGCATGGTTGCCCACGCCCCTAATACTACCTGGGAAAAGTCCCCCGGAACATACTATGAACTGCGTACGCTAGTTTTCCGCAACCTTAACGAGCGGCTCGCTGCGATTTGCGCCACAACAGATACGAGTAGACGTAGACGGCTCCAACCGAACCAAACGCCAGAACCGCAATCACCGCGGCGACGACTTCACTCGAAAGCACGCTGCCTGCCACGCCCATCACAATCAGGCCAATACCCAGCACCATAAAGCAGGCGCCGCCAAAACGCTGCGTACGGCGCCAGTTCTCGGGATCGGCAAGCGCCCAAGGTGTCTTGATACCGAGCGTATAGTTCTGCTTCACACGCGGCAAGTAGTTGCCTACGCCGATGAACAGCAAACCGATAGCACCGGAAATCAGCACGTTGACCGAACCGACCGCCGGCACCACGCCCCAGACCGTAAGCTCTCCCAGCCAGCTTACGGCACACATGAACAAGGTAAAGGCGATTACGAAGCCCTGATAGAACTTGCCCGAGGTTCGATATGCCTCACCTTTGGGATCGATGTGCGGCACCACGCGGAACATTGCAAGAAGTGCCAGAGGCAGCACGCCGAGCGCGGAGGCCATCCAGCTAGGGCCCCAACCGTCGACGGCGCCGTTCGCTCCCCAGTGCGTGGGAATCTGCGCAGGCAAGCTCGGCATCACTATGAGGTGCACTACGACATTGGCGACGCACAGAGCGATCAGCGCAATCCACACACGCCGCGATACCCCCGTGGCGTGAATGCCCTTGTTTTCGTTATTCATCCTTATCACCTTCCGTGTTTGTAAAGCCCATAAACCAACCGATCAAGTCCTGCATGACGGTGGTGTTTAAGCTGTATACGATGTTTTGGCCATGGCGCTCGTCGGTCACCAACCCGGCGTTTTTGAGCGTCGCCAAGTGATGGCTCAATGACGGCTTGCTGATGTCAAAATGCTCGGCAAGCTCCCCGGCCGTGCAATTGCCCTCGCGCAGCAGTTCCAAAATGTGACGCCGTGTAGGATCGGCCAGCGCCTTAAAACCCTCTCCCGGCATAAGACCTCCTCTCATCATCTCTCATGACGCGCACACTATACTCGATATTTAGATGTTTGTCTAATTATCTAATCGCAATGCTTCAAACCACATCAAAGTAAACGCCATCGCAACCTATGGCGATTACCTATAATGACGATAGCTAAAACACGATTCGCTTCCCCATCGGAGGATGTCTATGACCGAAACCGCTGCCGCTCTCGTCGAGACACGCGACACCAAGCTCGAGATCATCATGGGCCGCGAGGCACTCGATAAGCTCGCCGATGCTACGGTGCTGATGCTCGGCTGCGGAGGTGTGGGGTCCAATTGCTGCGAGGCGCTCGCCCGCGGCGGCATTGGTCATTTCGTCATTCTGGACAAGGACATCGTCGCGCCCAGCAATATCAATCGCCAGGCTATCGCCTTTCACAGCACCATCGGCAAGCGCAAGGTCGATGTTATGGAAGCCATGATCCACGACATTAATCCCGCCGCCACCGTTATCAAACGCACCGAATACCTGCTGAGCGACAACATCGACGAGTTCTTCGCGAGCGTTTTGGAGCAGACGGACGGCAAGCTCGACTACGTCGTCGACGCCATCGACACCATCTCGGCCAAGCTCACCATAGCCAAATATGCTCAGGACCACGACATTCGTTTGGTTAGCTCCATGGGCGGGGCCAACAAGCTCCATCCCGAGTGCCTCCGCTTTGCCGACATCTTCGATACGGTACGTGACCCCATGAGCCGCATTATGCGCAAAGAATGCAAGAAGCGCGGCATCAAGAGCCTGCACGTACTGTTTAGCTGCGAGGAATCGGTTAAGACACAGCCCCGCGACCCTTCCAACATCCACGAGCGCACCGAGCTGGGAACCGCCAGCTTTATGCCGCCCATCATGGGCCAGATGATCGCCGGCGAGGTTATCCGTCAGATCAGCGGGCGCGGCACCGAGCGCGTACGCGCCGACGGCCAACGCCTGGACTAGCAGGATGTCCTGCGATGGAACCGCAATTCTTTGACACGCATTGTCATCTTGATTTGATGCTCGGCCCCGATGCTGCAGCCAGTGAGTCGGCGGCGTTGGGTCTGGGGCTCTTTGACTGCGGGGTCGACCCACGCGACTTTTCGGCCGCAAACGAGCGCGCCCGTCGCCTACCAGGCATCATCGCTGGCGTTGGGCTCCACCCCTGGTGGCTCGCCGACGGCCGCTGCGGTCCTGCCGAAGTCGATCTGCTTTGCGAAGTTGCTGCCCAAGAGTGCTACATCGGCGAGGTGGGACTCGACTTTTCCGCACGCTTTGCCGGAAGTGAGCCGCTACAAATACAGGCATTTGACCGGCTCTGCGATACGCTCGTGCAGCATCCTCTTACCGGGCGCGTGATATCAATTCACGCCGTTCGTTCGGCAGGAGCCGTACTGGACGTCCTCGAATCGCATGGACTACTCATCCCAAACCCCGACTCCCCCGCTATCATCTTCCACTGGTTTAGCGGCACTTCGAACGAACTCGCCCGCGCGCGAAACGCAAACTGCTATTTTTCCGTGAACGAGCGTATGCTCGCCACCAAGCGCGGTCGCGAATATGCCCGGCAGATTCCACTCGACCGTCTACTGCTCGAGACCGATGCGCCAGCCGAACCAAACACAGAAACAAGCGCGCAGTCGCTCATCAGATCGCTCGCAAGGACCTCGATGCGCATCGTCTCACTCAAAAACTGTGACGCAAAGCGCATCGAGTCGGCAGTTTTAGCAAATGCGCACTCTGTTTTTGACCTTCGCTAACCCCTGTGGGCAAAAATGCCAAGGGGCATGCAAATCGCACAACGCAGTCCCTATTTTGGAAGACAGTACAATTCGGCAGCATTACACCAATTCGTGCATGAGATCACGGTTGCGTGCATACAATTCGTCAAAGATATGACGGCGCGACGCATATAACTCGTGGGCAGTCATATCAGGCACGATTGTTTGCGCAACGCCAAGGACTTGGGCGAGCTCATCCCATGATGCATAGGCGCCACCTGCGAGAGCTGCCATGATGGCATCACCGAAGCATGCGCCCACCGTAACCTTGGCAACCGAGACCTCGCGCCCACATACGTCGGCGATAGCCTGCATCCAAACTGGATTCTTGGTTCCACCTCCGACAAGCATAATGCGCCCAATTGGCAGTCCATGTTCTCGCTCGATAATGTCGACATGGGATGCAACGGTATACGCGACGCCTTCCAAGGCGGCACGAACCATATGGGCTCGCGTATGCCTTCCGGTCAGGCCAAAGAAGACGCCACGCGCCTTGGGATCGTTGAGCGGAGTGCGCTCCCCCGCAAAGTACGGCAGACACAGGAGCCCATCGGCACCCGGCGCCACACCGGCGGCATCATGCGCCATAACCGAATATGCATCGGGGCCACCGTGGCCCTCGGCCTCCACGGCGTCGCGATACAGCTCTTGGCGCAGCCACGATGTGAGCGCACCCGCCGTATTGGTCCCCGCGCAGATCCCGTAAGTTCCGGGAATGATAAACGTCCCTGGCCACAGGCGGGCATCATCGACCATATGATCAGCTAGATAGATGAAATACGCCGTACTCCCCAACTGAACCATCATATCGCCGGGACGAAATACACCCGTCGAAATGGCCTCGGCACCAGAGTCGCCCGTTCCCACTAAGACAGGTGTCCCTGCCGCGAGCCCCGTCGCCTCAGCCGCACGCTGAGTAATCACCCCGGCAATATCGGTAGCCGCCATTACCTCCGCCATCAGGTCAGGCCGGCAGCAACGAGCACATTCCCGAGCATCAACCTTCCAAGTGAAGCGGTCGTATAGGGGAAGAAAATCCTCCGCCAAATAACGGTCCACCGTAAAACGCCCCGTCAACTTCGCGCACAGAAACGATGCCGCCGTCAGGAACTTCGCGGCACGTTCGTGCACCTCGGGCATATTCTCCTTAAACCACAAGATCTTGGGAGCAATATCTGACGAACAGGGATCATGCCCGAAAAGCTCGCGTGCGCGATCTGACCCATATTCGGAAAGAAGCTCGTCGATCTGCGGCTTCGAACGTGCATCGACTCCGTACAAAATCGCGGGCGCTAGCGCGTTGCACTCGGTGTCGACCGGTACGCAGTCGCAACCCAATGCGGAAAGGCCCACGCATCCGATCTGTGCCGCGTTAACCCCCGATCGCACCACCAGCTCGCGCGACAAGCGGCAAAAATCGCCCCACCAAACTGCCTCCGCATCATGCTGGTACCATCCATCACGCGGGTTCTCCGTCTCGTGTCCACAAGAGGCCTGGCAAATGATGTTGCATCGATCATCGATTAAAACGCCTTTAGAGGCGCTTGTCCCAATATCAATACCCAGATAGAGCGCCATAGGTGCCTACTCCCCTCGCGCCGTACGAGCGGCAGCCATAAAACGAGCTACCCGCTCAACATCAACCGGGGCATCCAGCTTTCCGTCGCGCTTTAAGCAGGTGCCGACAAACGCGCCATCGTAGTGAGCAAATACGTCAGCCACGGTATTTTCGCGACAACCGGTGCCACATACCACGGGTACTTCGCCAACACGCTCGCGGACTTCATCGGCAAGCTCGCCCGAAGCGCCACGACCGGCAGCCGAACCGCCGATGACCATCGCATCCGGAAGGCAATTAAAGAGAAGTGAATCGGCAATGTCCGCAGTCGTGCGGTCGTTGAGATAAACCTCCCCCTCGCTCGTGATGAAGTGAAAAAGCTTGAGATCGTCCAGGCGCAGCGCCGCCTTGCGACGCATGGTGTGAGCGAAATCTCGGTTAATCAGCCCAAGATCACCGGCCCAGGCACCGCAAAAATTGCAGCGCGTGAACTGCGCGTCGACGGCAGCGCACAGCTCGATTGTGGCATCACCATCGTAAATAGCCTCAGCTCCCCAAGGAGTCGACAGATCATGGGACAGGGCCCCGATTACATAGCCCATCGATGCAAGAGTTGAGGGAGCCTCGAGCTGCTCATAGGGCATCGAGAGCTCATTGGTAATCAAAATGCCATCGACACCGCCCTGCTGCAACGCCTCGAGATCGCGCTTGGCGGCTTCCACGACCTGCGACACGCTTCCGCCCGGGTAATACAGTGGATCGCCCGGCAGAGGACGCAGGTGCAGCATTCCGATAACCGGCTTTTCGGTCTTGAACATCGAGGTTAGAAACGACATAACATGCTCCTTCATAGGGTTATTGCAGGAACGTTATTCCCCCAGCACCTCGACGTACACTTTTCGCTTCTGAGGACCGTCAAACTCCGCAAGATAGATGTTCTGGGCACCTCCGCACACGATGTGGCCATCTTGGACGGGAAAGAAGCAACTGTTTCCACAAATCATGCTCTTGATATGCCCACAGGAGTTGTTGCCGGTGGCTCCATAGCTCGGCAGGAAGTGTGCATGCGCATAGGGGGCGTCGAGAGGGGCGATGCGCTCAAGCGTCTCCATAAGATCCGTCTCCACGCAGGGCAGCCCCTCGTTTACCACGATTCCACAGGTCGTATGCGACAAAATAATCGCTGCCAAGCCATTGGTCACCGAGCTGCGTTCGATGGCAGCGTGCACGTCTTCGGTAATATCGATGAACTGGTCCGGAGCAGTCGATAGATAGCTCAATGTCTCGAGCGTCACCATGTTTACTCATCCCCTTCAAGAAAACGCAGGGCATTACCCCAGTAGAGCCTTTCTCGCGCATCGTCGCGCATGGGCACGGTATCGAGCGCCCGCTTGAGTTTGAATGCACGGAAGCGCGGCGTATTGCTGGCGAACATCACTTGATGCGATAGCGCGCGCTCATACCACAGCGGCCCCATATCGACCGTGAAAAGACGCTGCATCATCTCCTCGGGCGAATCGATGTAAGTGATAGAGGTGTCCGTGTAGCAGTTGGGATACTTGAGCAGCATCGCCACGGTCTCGCGCACCCAGGGCCAGCCAAAGTGGGTCAAACTAAAGCGCACATTTGGATGCGTTGCGATTGTGTGCTCAAATGCAAGCGGGTTACTGCGCGAGAGCTCTGCGCCAGGCTCCCAAGACATACCGGCATGGAAAACCACCGGCTTGTTATAGCGCTCGCACAGCTCGTAAAGCGGCTCGGCCACAGCATCATCGGGGGCAAAACCCTGCTTTGCCGGATGCAGACAAAGCCCCTTTGCCCCCAACTCGGTAAAGGCGCGCTCCAATTCGTCTGCGGCACCGCTCACCTGCGGATCTACGCTCGCAAATCCCCACAGACGATCGGGGTGCGCGGCAACCAGCATGGCAATCTGGTCATTGGTGCCAAAATGCCCTCCGCATGCCGTGGTTACATCGAGCGGCATGAGCACACTCTTCTGCACGTCGCAGACGTCCATCTCGACTTGAAGCTCATCCCAATCCATGGGGCCCATATGCCCCATACCATATTCTCGTGACCAAAAACCGAATCCATCAGGCTCATCACCCGGCGTACAGATCTCGCCGTAGAGCATAGGATGGACCAACATGTCGATAACCATTTCGTACTCCTTTCCAGGCATTTAACCCTAGTACGGCTCAAACGAACCAATCACTCGGGACGACAGCTCAGCGCCCGCCTTCATACACGCCGGAATATCAAGGCCATCGATCACGCCCTTGGTAAACCCGGCAATATACGAGTCGCCGGCACCCACGGTATTAACGACCTTCTCCGCCGGTACGATCCCGCACTCATAGAAGCGCTCACCGTCATAGGCAATGCTTCCCTTCTCGCCAAGCGTGGCAACCGCAACGCGCGGTCCCAATTCCTGCACGTGGCGTACCCAGTCTCGCAGCTCCGGAGTGTCCTCTTCAAACGACATGAACGCATAGTCTACGTAAGGAAAATGAGCCTCGCATGCATATTCGGGATCCTGGCTGAACACCGAGAAGTCCATAACCACCGTCTTGCCCGCATCATGCCATTCGGGCAGGAGGTCCAAACAATTGCCAAACAGGTCGGTGTGAATGATGTCGTGCTCTAGGATAAACGCCCGGTCGTCTTCATTCGGACGATATGTCTCCATTACGCCATCGATTGCCTCGAGATGCACGCGATCGACGCCGTCTTTCAATGCCATGAGCATCACCGAGGTGTCGCCATCCTCCACCCGCAGATGAGAGATATCAAACCCCTCAGCGGCCAGCGCCTCTCTCATCTTGTCTCCGTACTCGTCCTTGCCGACAACCGACACGGCGGATTCCGAAGCGCCCATTCGTGCGAGATGGATACCCCAGTCAATGCCGTTACCAGTCGGATAGAACACGCCGATGTTTTGATAGACGTCCGCGCAGCAAAAACCAGCCGCACACGCTTTAATACCCATGGTCTTCTCCAATGCTCAAAAGGGGACCCACCACATGGCGAGCCCCCTTTTCGCGTTTCGCTTATTGTTTTGCATCGGCTGTCCAAGGCCTCATAGCCAGACCGCCGTACGCTTTCTTAAGCTATTCGACGATTGGCGCCCCGTGGCCCCAAGAACCTTCCATACCGCACACGGTCGAGGCAAACCCGGCAGCAAAGTCGAGCGCGCGCTCGATGGCCTCGGCGCCATCCTCACCACGCTTGGCGGAATCGAGATAGCACATCAAAAACGAGGTGAGGAACGAGTCGCCCGCCCCCATGGTGTCCTTCATGTCCGTTACCGGTTTAGCCAGCTGGCGGTAATAACGCTCGCCGTCGTAAGCAATGCAGCCCTCGGCGCCCGCCGTAGCCGACACAAAACGCGGACCCAGGCCCTTCACCCATGCCAGACGCTCGCGAATCTCGTCCTCACTCGCGGCATCCGCCGCACTAAAGAAAGCAAAATCGACGTAGGGCGCAATCTGCTCGTAGTACTCGTCGGTGGAGTCGTCCGAAAAGTCAAAAGAGACCGTGACGCCCGCAGCCTTCAGCTTGGGCAGCTCGCGCTCGGTAAAGCAATAGTTGCCCGAATGAACCACATCGAACTGCTTCATGTACGAAAGGTCAAAGCGATCGAGGACATAGCGCGCATCGCCACGGATACCGCCCTCGTTGGAGCCGAGGAAGACACGGTCACCGTCAACGACGGTCACGCGAGCCGCTCCGTTCTCGCCAATCATCTGCTCGCACTTGTCAAGCTCGATACCCTCATCCTCGAGGCTTGCAATGACATGCTCGGCAGCGGCGTCATTGCCAAAAATGCCCATGTATGCAGAGCGTGCGGCACCGCATTTCTTGGCATAAACGGCGAAGTTCACCGCATTGCCGCCAGGATACATGGTGTGGATATGCTCGTAGCGATCGACGACGTTGTCGCCAAATCCGAGCGCGTTAACGTTAAATGCCATGGTATTTACCCTTCTAGTACTCGACGACGCCCATGTAGCGACGGAAATCGGGATCATGGTCAAACACCTTGCCGCGTGCGGCACGCAGCTCGCAGTTCATGGCGTAGAACAGCACCGGGTCCAGATAGGCACGGACGCTCGCCGGCACGGCTTCCATACCGTACTCCTTGGCATCGAGCACCATCAGCGTATCGGTATGCGTCTTAAGGAACGCCAGGGCGCGCTCGTCCATAGCACGGCACTCGCTGGAGCCCATCTGCAGGAAGTAAAAAACGCCATCCTGAGTAGCCTCGAAGGGGCCATGGAAGTACTCGGCAGAGTGAATGTAGCTGCAGTGCTGCCACTGCATCTCCATAAGAGAGCAGATAGCGAAACCGTAGGTCTGGCTAAAGTTGGGACCGCTGCCCAGAATATAGAAGAACTCGTGCTCCTGGCAAAGCTTGGCAAAGCGATCGCCCAGCTCGGCATTTACCTTCTCGCGTGCCGGGGGAAGAATCTTATCCATCTCGGCGATACCGGCATACATATCGGCAAGATCGGCGTAGCCCTCCTGCTGATCGAGCAGCTCTGCCGCAAGCGACAGCGAAATGCCAGCGGGGACCTCGGCCTGCGGCACGCCCTCGCCCCATGGGTAGACCCACGTGGTCCACTTGCCGGAGTCAATCTTGGATCCAGCGTTGTCGGTCTGGGCGATCACCGTAGCGCCAGCAGCAAGGGCAATCTCGCAGCCCTCGACGACCTCGGGGGTATTGCCGCTGTGGCTACAAGCGATGACCAGGGACTTCTCGCCCAGACGACGCGGACGCATGATATCGAACTCGCGAGCCGTATAGATATACGAAGTGAAGGTGGTTGCCTCGCGCTGCAGAAGCTCATGAGCCGGGATCAAATCGATCATGGAGCCACCGCAAGCAATCCAGTAGACGCTGTCGAACTTGCCCTTCTCGGCAATTGCCTCTTTGATCAGATCGTGTGCGTTCATATCCAGTTCCTTTCTTGTTTGGCCCGCAATCAATGACGTTGGTTGTGTGGCCGATGGTTGTTTTAGTCAATCAGATATTTCTCGAATGCGGCCATGTTCTTGGCATCTGCCGCCGCCGGGTCATCGTAGTAACGACCGTCCGTGATTTCCTGGCCCAGCATGCCGTCGAAACCATGGGCGTTGAGCGTGGCGACGAAGGCGTCCATATCGTGCTTGCCATCGCCCCACACCAGATGGCCATACGGGTCACCGTCGATAAAGTGCATCTCGTGAATTGCCCCATCACCAAAGGCGGCAAACCAGTCCTCGAGCGTCTCGCCTGCAACGCCCATCGCGGTTGTATCAACCATGGGCTGTAAGTACGGGCTCGCGACCTCGTCAATCATGCGCTTCGCATCGGAAACCGTCGTCACAAGGTTGCTCTCCTCGGGACGCAGGCTTTCCATCGTAAGCACCAGACCGTGCTCGCCGGCATACTCCGCCAGAATGGACAAGTGCTCGCGGCTGCGCTTCCAGGCTTCCTCGCGGTCCTCGTCCCAGTCGCCCCAGCCCGAGTTGATGGACATACGGTCGCACCCAAGTACCTCGGCAAGCTCAATGCCGTGCTTAAAGTACGCCAGGCTGCGCTGTTCATGCAGCGGTTTGCGTGCGCAGTACTGCCAAGGATAGACAACATTCTCGGGGCACAGAGTACGATACCTAAGCCCACGGTCTGCAGCCTTTTTCGCCAGGACCTCAGCCTCAAAGTAGCCCGTGTGGTCGAGTGTCACATGCGGCTCCGCACACCACAGCTCAATGGACTCAAAGCCCAAACGCTGCTGCACATCAAGGAAGTAATCGAGCGACCACATGATGTAGTGAATATTCATGCCCGCAATCTGCTCGCGGCGCAGCGTCGGTTTGGATTCAGGCATCTTACGCCTCCTTATTTCGATCGAACACGATTTGTCCGTCCGACATCGTCATGTCAACCGCAAGATCACGTGCGTCGCGATAATCGAGGTCGAACACATCCCGCTCGAGCACGCAGATATCGGCAAGCTTGCCAACCTCAAGCGTACCCAGCTCGTCTTCGCGCATCAGGTCGTACGCGCCCCCGGCAGTCCAAGCGCACAAGAGCTCGACAAGCGTCAGCGTGTTGACCTCATTCACGGGCAGTCCGTCGTCGAAGTATCCGCCGCACGCACTGTAGATTGACTCGCCCAAGCTCGGAATCAGCAGCGGCAAATCCGTGCCACAGCACACTGTGCATCCGGAATCTACCATGCCGCGGCGATTCCAGCTGTGCAAAAGTCGCGTCTCGCCAATTTGTCGACGCATCATCGACAGGCAATCCTCGCGCCGGTCCAGCGTCAGAATCTGCGGATAGACCTCGCAAATTCCACCCAACTTGCCAAACTCGACAAGATCGGTCGGGTCAGAGTTCTCGAGATCGGTAATCGCATGGCGACGAAGCATCCGTCCATGCTCGTCTCGAGGCAGCGAGGCATAGAGCGCCACGGTGCGACGAACGGCGCCATCGCCCTGGCAATGCAAGGAATATCGGAAGCCGTCAGCGTCAATTGCGCGCAGCTCGTTCGCAATCAGGTCCCACTCTGGCTCCTCGCCGGCCGTCTTGCCGGCAGCGCCCGCGTCGGGCGGGTCCGCGTAGGGGTCTATCGTCTCGGGAAGCCCCGCCCATACGCCGCGATCGGTCATACGGTTGAAGCCAGAAAAACGAACGAACGATCCCCGGAAGCGCTCTCGTGCCTCGCGGGCATAAGCCAGATTTGCACCGGCGCCCACCGGCTGCGACATCATAGAGACGCGAACCGTCAGCTCACCAGATTCCTCACGGCGAGCCATTTCGTCGGCAAAGCCGTAGTAGTCATCAAACGCCATCTCCTTGATGGCGGTAACGCCGCGCTCGTTAAGCATGCTCATGTAGTCCGAATACCCGGCACGCACCTCGGGCAGCGCGAGGAAATCGCTCATCATGCGCCAGATCTTCTCGGAATAGCACGCCTGGGGCGTAAAACCGTATCGCGCACTGGCGGCAGCGTTGAGAACGCAGGTCTCCGCTCCCGGTGTAAAGCAGACGACGGGGATGTCGCCAAAACAATCGTCAAGCACAGCTGCCGTATTTGCGTTCTCGGCATCCGATGC
>CAJMJM010000034.1 GCA_905213725.1 Collinsella aerofaciens | reverse complement strand
TATCTAATATGACCGACCGTTCCCGTAGCGGAATGACCGCTTGGGACAAGGAGAAAACTCGCGAGCTGTTTCGTCGTTACAAGGAGACCGGTGATCCGGACGCCCGTGAGCAGCTCGTCATGTCCCATATGAACCTGGTAAGGTTTCTTGCCAACAAATTTAAGAATCGCGGCGAGCCGCTCGACGACCTCATGCAGGTCGGCTATCTGGGCTTGCTCAAGGCTATCGACCGTTTTGATCCCGCGAGCGGACTCTAGTTCACGACGTTTGCGACACCCACTATCCTGGGCGAGATCAAACGCCATTTTCGCGACAAGGGCTGGAGTGTGCGCGTACCGCGTCGTCTGCAGGAGCTCTCGGCCAAGGTCAACCAGGCTACTGACAAACTTACCAACGAGCTGCAGCGTTCGCCCAAGGTTGAGGAGAGCGCTGAGTATCTAGATGTGACTGTCGATGAGGTCCTCGAGGCTATGGAATCGTCTTCGGCCTATACCTCGGTGCCCATCGAGGCTCCTGGTGCGTCCGATTCCGACGATGCGCCCTCGATTCTCGACCGTTACGCCGACGATGACAACGAGCTCGACTTTACCGATGACCGCCTGGTGATCGAGGAAGCCATCCGCGATTTCTCGCCGCGTGAGCGCGAGGTGATCGAGCTGCGCTTTGTGAAGGGCATGACCCAGCTCGAGATTGCCAAGAAGCTGGGCATCTCGCAGGTGCAGGTCTCGCGTCTGCTGCGCCGCACGCTTAAGAAGATTCAGGACAAGATCGACCCCGACGGAGTGATGATTCGTTCATGAGTGAGCACCCCCAACAAACCGATCGCGTGCTGCGCGACACCCGCGTTCTGACGCTGCGCATTTGGGCTGTTGTCGGCTGCATTGTTATTGCTGCTGTCATCTTTAACCTTATGGGCATCCTGGCACCGGTTATTGAGTTTCTTGCCGTTGGCTCCATCATTGCTTTTGTGATGTCCCCGATCACCAACTGGCTCGAGCACCATGGCGTGAATCGCTGCATCGGTTCGCTTATTGCGCTAATTGTTGTTGTTGCCGTGCTCGTCGGTGTCGTTTGCATCTTGTCGCCGATTCTCTTTGGTCAGATCATGGAAGTCCTGAGCCGCCAGCCCGAGCAGCTTCGTGTTGCGGGTGGCGATCTCAACGAGATGATCTCGCATGCCAAGACGCTCAACAACACGCCGCTCAAGGAGTATTTGGACGATAATCTTTCGTCGCTGGTTGCCGTGGCATCGAAGTATGTGTCTCAGATCGCTGCCGAGCTTGGCCGCGGTGTGTTCCCGCTCATCACCAATACGGCTTCGCAGTTGTTCGTGATCTTCCTTGGTCTGGTGCTTGCCTACTGGATGGCCTGCGACTACCCTCGCATGCATCACGAGATTTGCACCATCATCGGTCAGGAGAAGGAGACCTCGTACCGCTTTATGGTCGCCATCCTTTCTCGCTCTGTCGGCGGCTACATGCGCGGTATGGGCGTGACGTCCATCTGCGGTGGTTTCCTCGCCTTTATCGGTTTTATGATCATCGGTCATCCGTATGCGGCGCTCATGGCTATCTTTACCGGCATCATGCATTTGGTTCCGGTCGTCGGTCCTTGGGTGAGCGCAGCAATCGCCACGGTGCTCGGTTTCATGTTCAGCCCCATGTTGGCGTTATGGACGCTCATCGTGACGATGGTCGCGCAAAACGTCACCGACAACGTGATTTCTCCTAAGGTCATGCAGAGCTCGGTGCAGGTGCATCCCATCATGAGCCTCACGGCGCTCGTTATTGGCTCGGCACTCATGGGCCCCATCGGCATGATTATTGCCATCCCGCTTTGTGCGGCCCTCAAGGGCATCTTCGTGTACTACTTCGAGAATGAGACCGGCCGTCAGCTTGTGGCCTATGACGGCGCCGTGTTTAAGGGCACACCGTACCGCGATGCCGATGGCAACCCGGTCGCCGCCTATGACGCGCTCGGCGACGACACCTTCATCTACGAGTCCGAGCTTATCGGCAACGAGACTGCGCCCGAGGCCAAGGCCATGCCCAAGCCCGAGCTCGATAATCCCTGGATGAAGCTCTCGGGCCTTCAGCCCGATGCTACGGGCTTTTTCAAGAATCCCTTCGCCAAAGACGACGATTTCAATATGAACGACGAAACCAAAACCGGCATCGACGGCTCCATGGACGATGATGACAACTAGCGGGGTAATTCGGATTAATATTCATACGCGCTAACATGCAATTTCGCTGAAGGGCCGGCATTGTGCCGGCCCTCTTTTTTGCACTTACGCGGCGGGTTGGTATTATCGTTACGTTTGAACTGTTTCGATGTGAATCCGAGGAGATTCCCTCTATGAGTGCTGACTACCCGTCTATGACTACGGCCGAGATTCGCTCCAAGTTCCTCAACTTCTTTGAGGAGCGCGGTCTTAAGCTCTATCCTTCTTCGTCCCTCGTCCCTGACGATCCTTCGCTGCTGCTTGCCAACGCCGGCATGAACCAGTTTAAGGAGTACTACCAGGGCAAGAAGACCATGAAGGAGATCGGCGCTATCTCCTGCCAGAAGTGCGTCCGCACCAACGACATCGATTGCATCGGCGAGGACGGCCGTCACCTGTCCTTCTTTGAGATGCTCGGCGACTTCTCCTTTGGCGGCGTCTCCAAGCAGCAGGCTTGCGCCTGGGCCTTTGAGCTCATCACCAAGGAGTTCAAGCTGCCGCTCGACCGCCTGTACTTCACCGTCTTTACCGAGGACGACGAGACCCACGACGTGTGGCGTTCTTTGGGTGTTGCTGAGGACCACATCTCCCGCCTGGGCGAGGACGACAACTTCTGGGCCGCTGGCCCCACTGGCCCCTGCGGCCCGTGCTCCGAGATTTACTTTGACATGGGCGAGGAGGTCGGCTGCGGCAGCCCCGACTGCAAGCCTGGCTGCGACTGCGACCGCTTCCTGGAGTTCTGGAACCTCGTCTTTACCCAGTACGACCGCCAGGAGGACGGCTCCATGCCGGAGCTGCCGCACCGTAACCTCGATACGGGCATGGGCCTTGAGCGCATGGCCGCCATCATGCAGCACAAGACCGCTAACTACGACGGCGATCTGATGCAGCACCTCATCAAGCTCGGTGAGGAGATCAGCGGCAAGGCCTATGCCGCCGACGATTACTCCGGCGCCAGCCGCTCCCTGCGCATCATCGCCGACCACTCCCGTGCTGTCGACTTTATGATCTCGGACGGCATCCTTCCCGGCAACGAGGGTCGCGAGTACGTCCTTCGCCGTCTGCTCCGCCGTGCCGTGTTCCACGGTCGCCTGCTGGGCATCGAGGGCGCCTTCCTGACCAAGTTCATCGACGAGGTCAACGCTCAAATGGGCGAGGCCTATCCCGAGTTGCTCAAGAACGTCGCGCTCGTCAAGGGTATCGTTGCCTCCGAGGAGGAGCGCTTCTCCACGACGCTCGACAACGGCCGCGTGTACCTGGACGAGGCCCTGGCAGCGCTTGCCGAGGGCGCTGTGCTTCCGGGCGATGTCGCCTTTAAGCTGCACGACACCTTTGGTTTCCCCATCGATCTGACCGTCGAGATCGCCGGCACCGCTGGCCACGACGTCGACATGGACGGCTTCACTGCCTGCATGGAGGACCAGAAGGCCCGCGCCCGCGCTAACGCCAAGGGCGACGCCTGGGGTAGCTTCAACGACGTGTGGGTCGAGCTTTCCGACAAGGTCGCAGCGACCGAGTTCGACGGCTATGACAACGATGTGATCGAGGGCGCCAAGGTTGTCGCCATCGTGCGCAACGGCGAGTCCGTCGAGTCCGCAGCCGCGGGCGAGGATGTCGAGGTCGTGCTCGACCGCACCCCGTTCTATGCCGAGATGGGTGGTCAGCAGGGCGATGCCGGCAAGCTTTCCGCCGAGGGCGTTGTTCTGACCGTTGCCGACACCAAGAACCACAACGGCCTGTATGCCCACGTCGCGCACGTTGCCGATGGCACGCTGACTGTCGGTGCCGCTGTGCCCGCCGCTCTCGACGCCGAGCGCCGTGGCTTCCTGCGCCGCAACCACACCGCCACGCACCTGCTCGACGCTGCCCTTAAGCAGGTCCTGGGCGAGCACGTCTCCCAGGCCGGCTCGCTGGTGACGCCCGAGCACCTGCGCTTTGACTTTACGCACTTCGAGGCCCTTTCCTCCGAGCAGCTCAAGGCTGTCGAGGACTTGGTCAACCAGCAGATCTTCGCCTCCAAGCCGGTCGTGACCCGTGTTATGGGCATCGACGAGGCTAAGGCTGCCGGCGCTGTTGCTCTGTTTGGAGAGAAGTACGGCGATGTCGTCCGCGTCGTCTCCGTGGGCGCCGAGGTCCAGCCGTTCTCTCGCGAGCTCTGCGGTGGCACGCACGCTGCCAACACCGCCGAGATCGGCCTGTTCAAGATTATTTCCGAGTCCTCTACGGGCTCGAACGTCCGCCGTATCGAGGCCGTGACCTCTAAGGGTGCTCTCGACTATATGGCCGACCGCCTGGCACTCGTTGACGCCGCCGCTGCTGCGCTCAAGTGCCGCGTCGACGAGGTTCCCGCCCGTGTGGAGAACCTGCAGGTCGAGCTGCGCGAGACGTCCAACAAGCTCAAAAAGGCTCTGACCGGTGGTTCCTCCGACGCCATTTCCAGCGCCATCGAGGGTGCTGTCGAGCTCGGCGGCTACAAGCTCGTCGTTGCTGAGCTCCAGGGCCTTGAGGCTGCCGACCTGCGCAACGTATGGGATACCGTGCACCAGAAGGTCGCCGGCCCTGTCGCTTGTGTCGTCGCCAGCGTGACTGAGAAGGGCACTCCGGCCCTGCTCGCTGCCGGCTCCGATGACGCCGTGAAGGCCGGGTTCCACGCCGGTAATGTGATCAAGCAGATCGCGGGTCTGGTCGACGGTCGCGGTGGTGGCCGTCCCAACATGGCCCAGGCCGGTGGCAAGAATGCTGCCGGCATCGCCGATGCCCTCGCGGCCGCCAAGACCGCGCTCGGCGCCTAAGAATCTAAGAAGTCACTGTGGTCGCGCTTGCGCTGGACATAGGGGAGACCAGGATTGGCATCGCCGTCTCGAGCCGTGATGGCAAGATGGCGATGCCCGTCAAGGTGCTCCCGGCCGCCGAGGTCACCGGTATGGCCAAGACGTTCCGCTACCTGGTCGAAGACTATGAGCCCGACATCCTGGTAAGCGGACGTCCCCTGACCATGGCCGGTGAGCCCGGCCCCCAAGCCGAGCGCGTTGCCGCCGTGGCGCAAAAGATTGCCGACGAGCTCGATCTTCCGCTGGAGTTTGAGGACGAGCGTCTGTCCTCGCAAGAGGCCAAGCGTATCCTGCGCGAGCAGGGCCTCAACGAAAAGCAGATGAGGGGCAAGATCGACATGATTGCCGCCAGCCTTTTTTTGCAGACGTGGCTCGATCGTAAAAACGAGGAGGTTTCGCATGCCTAGTGCTTCCGATCCGCGCCAGCCGAATCGTACACGTCAGCCGGCGTCGCGCCCTGCCCAGCCTGGCCAGCGTCCGGCACAGCCGACGCAGCGCGCAGCTCAGCCTGCCGCGCGCCCGGTGCAGTCCTTCTCTCGTTCGGCCCAACCTGTTCAACGGACGGGTCAGCAGCCTTCTGCTCGTTCGGTTCAGCATCCGGCTTCTCACGCGGCTCAGCAGCCCACTGCTCGTACGGCCCAGCCTGCAGGCGGTACCCGCTTTAAGCAGCAGGCACCTACCCAGCGAACGCAGGCCCCCCAATCGCATTCTCATCACGCCCGCGGTTCGCATGGCGTTGCTCCGGCGACCCGCTCGAGCTACAACACGCATACACGTCGCGGTGCTCAAAAGAAGAGCTCTCCGGTTCCCATGATCATCGGCGGTGTGGTGGCGGTGCGTGCGCGTGTCGCGATCGTTTTCTTTGTCGTGCCGGCCGTCAAGGGCTTCTTTGCCGGTGAGGATACGAAGGTCACGGCTGGTCAGCAGGTTACGGTAACCATTCCCGACGGTGCTTCGGGCGATACGATCGCCTCGATTCTCTCGGAGAACCATATCGTCGAGAATCCCAAGGATTACTATGCGGCGGTGAAAAAGCTCAACGCCGATATGTCGCTCAAGCCTGGTACCTATTTGTTCACCACACTCATGGACGCGACCAAGGTTGTTCAGCAGCTCATGGAAGGTCCCAACGCGGGCTCCAATGCGCTAACTATCCCTGAGGGCCTGACGGTCGATCAAGTCGCCGACCGTGTGGCCCAGGCCTACGATGGCATCTCTAAGGAAGACTTCCTCAACCAGGCTAAGGCCTCCAACTACGTGGACGACTATAGCTTCCTTAAGGGCGCCGCCAACGACTCGCTTGAGGGTTTCTTGTTCCCCAAGACTTATTCGTTGGGCGATTCGCCGACGGTCGATGACGTGATTCGCGCTATGCTCGATCAGTTTAAGACCGAGTACAAGTCGCTTGACTTTGCGAGCTGCGAAGCCAAGATCAAGGAGCGCTATGGTGTGGAGATGTCCGACTACGACATCGTCAACTTGGCCTCTATCGTTGAGCGCGAGGGCCTCAACGCCGATCAACGTGCGCACGTGGCCTCGGTCTTCTACAACCGCCTTGCCGGCAAGCTCGACGGTCTGCGCTATCTCAACAGCGATGCGACCATGATGTATGTCACCGGTGGCGAGGTTACCGCCGACGACCTGCAGAGCGATAGCCCGTATAACACCTATAAGCATGAGGGCCTGCCGCCCACGCCCATCTGCTCTCCGTCGCTCGAGGCACTCAAGGCCACGCTTGAGCCGACCGACTCCGATGACCTGTATTTCTACATTACGCAGGACGAGGAGTACTTCTCGCAAACCTACGAAGAGCATCAACAGTCTTGGAATTAGCATGAGGATTTTTAGCCCCAAACGATACGTTGCCTCGGTCGATCGCATCGACCTTGATGCCCTGTGGGCCGACGGCAAACGCGCCATTCTGCTCGATCGCGATAACACCCTGGTGCCGCGCGACACCGAGCAGGTTCCCGCCGCGGTTTCCGCTTGGCTCGCTGCCGCCCGCGCCAAAGGCTTTAAGCTGTGCATGGTGTCCAACAACTGGCATCGCGACCAGGTCATGAGCTCTGCACGCGAGCTGGGACTCGAGGCCATCAGCCACGCCATGAAGCCGGCGCCGTTTGCCCTCAAGGCGGGTCTTAAGCGCCTCGGCGCCACGGCCGACGAGGCGGTGCTGAGCGGTGATCAGCGCTACACGGACGTGTGGAGCGGCAATTTTGCCGGCGTCGATACTATCCTGGTTAAGCCGCAGGCAACCCAGGACCTGTGGTACACGCAGATCTTCCGTATCTTTGAGCGCCGGGCCCTGCGCGACCTTCCCTGCGAGGAATAGGTTTCGCCATGTCTCAGCACATCAAACACGGCTGCGACCATATCTTCTTTATCGGCTTTTTGGGCGCGGGCAAATCGACGCTTGCGCGCAACGTCGGCACTATGTTCAATCGGCGTTTTATCGATACCGACCGCCTGGTCGTGCGCCGTTGCGGCAAGTCGGTAACCGAGATTTTTGAGACCGAGGGCGAGGATCGTTTTCGCGAGCTCGAGACCTCGGCGCTCCGTTCGCTCCAAAGCGAGCGCAGCCTGTTGGTTTCGTGCGGGGGCGGTATCGTCGAGACGCCGGTGAATATTGAGCTGATGCACGAAATGGGTACGTGCGTGTACCTCGAGGGCGACTTCGAGGATTCGATTCGCCAGATTCGTCGGTCCGACACGCGCCCCGATTTCCGTTCGCCCGAGCATGCCGCGCGCCTGTTTGAGCATCGTCGTCCGCTGTATCGCCAGGCCGCCGATATTACCCTTGATATTCGCAACAAGTCCTTCGAGGACGTTTCCTACCTTTGTGCCGAGATGCTTTTGGAGCGTGGACTGCTATGATTCGCCGTCAACTGATCAATTTCCAAAACCGCAGTGTCGATGTCCGCGTCGGATTGGGCGCGTTCGATGAGCTGCCGCGCATGTTTGCCTCGGCCGTGGGCAAGCCTAAGCGCGCGATGGTGGTTTGGAACGACGCCACATCCGAGCGTTTTGGTGAGGTCGTCGAGCATGCGCTGGTCGACGCCGGTTTTGCCGTGTCGCTGCTCGTCCTCGAGGTTTCGCCTGCTGGTGCCACGCTGGCCGACGCCGATGCTATCTTTGGCGCCCTGTCTGCCAACCGCATCACCTGCGACGATCTGGTTGTCGCTGTTGGCGATGCCGCAACCTGTTCGGTTGTTGGCTGGTGCGCCAACCAGTGGTGTGGCCGAACCGAGTGCGCGCTGCTGCCGACGACCTTCGACGCCATGCTCACGGTCGCGACGACCATGAAGCCGCTCGTCGCCTCGTTGGCCAATGCGCTTCCCGCTATCGCGTTCCGTCCCGAACCGGGCTTGGTTGTGTGTGATCTCGACCTTGTTCGCGAGGCGGAACCCGAGGACCTCAAGTTCGGCTATGCGGTACTTGTTGGCACCATGCTTTCGAGCAGCAAGTCCCGCTGGAATCAGTTTACTGAGACCGTCCCCGAGATTCTCGCGGGCGAGGAGGTCGCACTCGTCAATGCCGTTCAATGGTCTCAGACTGCCCGCAAGGACGTGCTGACGGCCACGAACCCGAGCGCTCGCCATGCGCTCGATTTTGGCAAGACGGGGGAGCGCACCCTGCGCGCTTGCTTGGGCGATGCCGCTTCGCAGGTCCCTGCCTACCAGCTGTTGTCCGAGGGCATGCGCTTTGAGGCGCGCCTAGCACACGATGCCTGCGACTTCGATATCGACTATGTGTTTGATCTCGATGACTGCCTGGAGGACTTTGGCATCGAGGAGCTTGCCTTCGACTTGGAGCCTGCCGCATATATCGAGGAGTTCCGCAGACAGCAGTTTGTCCGCTCGAACCGCAGCATGCTGCCGCTGCCCGCGGCGCTCGGCGCCATTCGCCTAACGAGCGTCGAGGACGAGGTTCTTGAGCGCCATGCTCACGCCTACTTGGCTTCTCGTAAAGAACTTCTCTAAGATTTATTGACTTCCATCGTCTTTCGTATCATGTTGAGGGGCGGGTTTTCAATCGGTTGCGGATCGCATGCGATTCCGTCGTTCGGTTGAGACCCGTCCCGTCTATATTGAGACAACAAGAAAGGAATCTGCATGTCTGAGTTTGCTGCCGGTCCTGCCGGTCGTATCGAGCGTGTCCGTGCCCTGATGGTCGAGCGTGGCTACGACGCCATCGTGGTGCGCGACGAGGCCAACCTTCGTTGGCTTACGGGCGTGAAGGGCGTCTTCGACTACACCTTCGAGTTCCCGCACGCTGCGTTTATTACGGCCGACCAGTGCCTGTTCCACACCGACTCGCGCTACCTCAACAGCTTTGAGGAGAACACGCCAGCCGGCAGCCCCTGGGTCTACGACATGGATGAGGGCACCATCCCCGGTTGGGTCGCCGGCAAGATCGCGGCCAACAAATGCCGCGTCTGCGCTGTCGAGGACGATATGCAGATTAATTTCTACCAGGGTATTCAGCGCGGCCTGGAGGACCGTTCCGTCGCCTGTATGCTGCCGCTGATGCACGACGATATCCGCAAGATGCGCGCCATCAAGGACGCCGAGGAGATTGAGCTCATGCGCCATGCGCAGTCGATCACCGATGCCGCCTTCCAGCACATGCTCGGCTTTATTAAGCCCGGTATGACCGAGAAGCAGGTACGCAACGAGCTCGAGAACTTTATGTTCGCCAACGGTGCCGACAGCCTGGCCTTCGGTTCCATCGTCGCGAGCGGCCCCAACACCGCCACCCCGCATGCCGTGACGAGCGACCGCGGGAGCGAGAAGGGCGATTTCGTTCTTATGGATTACGGCGCGGGCTATTGCGATTACCGCTCCGACATGACGCGCACTGTCGTGATGGGCGAGCCCACCCAGGAGCAGCTCGACCTGTACGCACTCGTGCGCCGTACGCACGAGGAGTGCGTCGCCGCCATCCATCCGGGCGTTGAGGGCAACGACATCTTCAAGCTCTCCAAGAAGATCATCGGCGATGCCGGCTATGGCGATTACTATAACCATGGCTTGGGTCACGGCGTGGGCATCGACATCCATGAGCTGCCCAACTTTAACCGCAGCAAGAATATCATCGAGGTCGGCTCGGTTATCACCATGGAGCCCGGCGTCTACCTGCCCGGCGTGGGCGGCGTGCGCCTGGAGGACTACGGCGTGGTCACCGAGAACGGCTATGAGCCCTTCACCAAGACCCCGCACGACCTGCACGTTATCGACTGCTAGTTTACTTCAGTAGATAGTTTGGGGCGGGGCGTCCGGATTGATTCGGACGCCCCGCGTTCTCTTTTTATGCGCTCGCCTCAGGCGCCGTCTGCAAGTGTATAATTTCTTTCGTATGTAATTTGGACGCTTGTGCGGTCTGCCTATAACAAGAAAGGTCGCTATGCCTACCATTTCCACCGCCGACTTCAAGAACGGCCTCGGTCTCCGCATCAAGGACAAGGTCTACACCATCGTCGAGTTCCAGCATGTCAAGCCGGGCAAGGGCGGCGCGTTTGTGCGCTACAAGACCCGCGACATCAAGAGCGGCCGCGTCGTCGAGAACACCTGCAACGCCGGCACCAAGTTCGAGAGCGTCATGCTCACCACCCGTGAGTTCCAGTACCTCTACAACGATGGCACCGACTACATCTTCATGGACAACGAGTCCTATGAGCAGGTTCCCGTTCCCGAGGACATGGTGGGCGAGAACTCCAAGTGGCTGCGCGAGAACGACATCTGCCAGCTGCTCTTCGCCGACGATGAGCTCATGGGCGTGACCCCGCCGATGTTCATCGAGACCACCATCGTCCAGACCGACCCGGGCTTTAAGGGCGACACCGTCCAGGGTTCCACCAAGCCGGCCACGATCGACACCGGCGCTGTCATCCAGGTCCCCATGTACCTCAACGAGGGCGAGGTCATCAAGGTTGACACCCGCGACGGCAAGTTCGTCTCCCGCGTCTAGCAACCAACTCTTCTAGGAGGACTCATGCCCCAGGAAATCAAGATTGACGGCATCGGGATTTCGCCCGATGTTCTGACCGCCATCGTCTCGCGCGCCGTGTCCGATGTCGAGGGCATCGCCTCCGTTGGCGTCAAGGACCTTGCCACCAACCTTGTCTCCATGATGCTCTCGTCCAAGGCCCCGGCTTCCGAGCCGGCGGTCGAGGCCGAGGTCGTCGGCGACAAGCTCGCACTCACCGTGCGCGTCGTGGTGTTCTTTGGCTATCCGTTCAAGAAACTCGCCGAGGCCGTTCGCGCTGCCGTGGTCGCCGCCATCGATGCCCAGGGTGGCGTTGAGGTCGAGCGCGTTGACGTTTGCATCGACGGCCTCGTTTTCCCCAAGGAGTAACCTTTGAGCCTTAAGGTTTATCGCGGGCGTACGCTTGCCCGCAGTCAGGCGCTGCAGCTGCTGTTCCAGGCCGAGGCCACGGACAGCCCGCTCGAGCGCGTCCTCGAGGGTGATTTCCTGATCTCGAAGGGTCCCCTCGATCCCTATGCTCTGGAGCTGTGCCGCGGTGCCTACGAGCATATCGACCGCATCGACTGTGCTCTGCGCTCCGTTGCCAAGAACTGGGATCTTATGCGCATGCCCGGCGCCGACCGCAACCTGCTGCGTATCGCCGTTTACGAGATGCGTTTCCTCACCGACGAGGAGGTCTCGGACGCCATCGTGATCAACGAGGCCGTTGAGCTTGCCAAGGCCTATGGCACCGACCAGTCCGCGTCGTTCGTCAACGGCGTGCTGGGTAAGATCGCTCGCAGCGAGGAGCTGCCGGGCGAGGACCTATACCAGGAGCTGCTGGCCGAGGATCGCGCTCGCGAGGAGGCACAGGCTGCCGAGGCTGCCGCAAAGGTTGCGGTTGCTCAGGCCGAGGCCGGCGTTCTCGACGAGGACGCTGAGGTCGCCGAGGCCGAGACCGGTACCGTCGAGGAGTAGCCATGCCAGAGGGTTCCGTCCGCAACTTCGACGAGATTTCGGACCGCTTGGACCAGATCATAGCTACCGTTCGCTCTAAGGATACGTCCTTGGAGCGTTCGCTCGATCTGTTTGACGAGGCGATTGAGCTGGGCTCCCGTGCGGTCGACATGGTCGACAAGTTTGAGCTGACGCCGCGTGAGGCCGACAAGCTCGAACAGGAATACGATGAGGATGCGGCAAACGAATCCCAGGATAGCTAGGCCGCATCTCCGGATACGAATGGTTGATGGCATTCATGAAACGCGTGCGTCTTGATGACGAACTGATTTCACAGGGCATCTGCGCCGATCGCGCGGATGCCCTTCGCACTCTTATGGCCGGCTTGGTCTCGAGTGGCGGTGAGCGCTTGACTTCGCCGGGCCTTAAGGTGATCCCGGGGCTGCCGCTGCATGTGAAGGGGCGCATTCCCTATGTTGGCCGCGGCGGTCTTAAGCTCGAAGGCGCGCTTGATGCGTTTGGCATCAATCCGACGGGCCTTGCCTGTCTGGATGTGGGCTGCTCTACCGGCGGCTTTACCGATTGTCTGCTCAAGCGCGGAGCTGCGACCGTTGTCTCGGTGGACGTGGGTCGCGCCCAGTTCGATTGGTCGTTGCGCCAGGACGATCGCGTGACGCTGCATGAGCGCACAAACGTGACGCAGCTGCCTGAGCTTGGCTATGCCGGCACTATCGACCTGGCTGTGTGTGATGTCTCGTTTACCAGCATCGCGAACATTATCGATGCGGTACTGGCGTGCCTGGCGCCTACGGGTGCATTCTGCACGCTCGTAAAGCCGCAGTTTGAGACTCCGGCGGCGCTGGTGGGCGAGGGCGGCATTGTGACCGATTCCGCCGTGCGCCGCGATACACTCGTGGCGGCGGTTGAACTCTTTGCTGCCAAGGGCCTGTTCCCGGTCGATGTGTGCGTGTCGCCCATTCATGGTGCCAAGGGCAACGTTGAGTTTTTCCTGTACGGCACGAGATTTGACCCCGGCGATCGCTCGCAAGACGAGCTGCAATCCCAGGTATCGGTTATGAGCGAGAAAGCTGCAACGCTATGAAGGTCTTTCTGGTTCCCAATTACTACAAGCAAGAGGCGGTCGAGAGCGGCCTGATGCTCGAGCTTTGGCTGACGCGCCAGGGCTATGAGGTCGCATGGGCTGCCGACCAGCGATCGAAGATTCAAAGCACGCCTGATATTGACGGCTCCGATCTGGTCATTACGCTCGGCGGCGACGGCACGTTGCTGCGCGCTGCCCGCATCCTCAACCATCGTGAGATTCCTATCCTCGGTCTTTCCTATGGTCACCTGGGTTTTTTAACTGCTGCGAGTCCCGAGGAGCGCGACATTCTGCAGGTCGTGAGCGACGCCCTGTCCGGCGAGCTGCATGTGAGCCGTCGCGCTACCATCGCCGCGGATATCGTGTCCGTGCGCGAAGATGGTACGAAGGATGTTGTGCGCACCTTCGCCCTCAACGACATGGCGCTTACGCGCGGCACCCTGTCCGATATGGACGAGTATGACAACACGGTGTCCGGTCACCATATCGACCGCCAACGCAATGACACTGTCGTCGTATCGACGGCGACTGGTTCTACGGGTTACGCGCTCAGCGCCGGTGGCCCCATCGTGAGCCCTGACTATACGGGCATGGTCTGCGTACCCATTGCGCCGCACACCATTCAAGCTCGCGCTTTCTTGACTTCGCCGAGCGATGTCGTCGAAATCTTTATGTCTGATGACCGTCCGAGCGTTCCGGCGATCGCTATCGATGGACAGTTTATTACCTGCGACGGCACGGTCGAGAGCGTGGCCGTGCGCCGAGGCCCCGGCGATGTGCTGCTGCTCGACTACGGCCCCGAGAGTTTTTACAACTCGGTGAGCCGCGTATTCTACGGAGTCCGCCATGATCGATGAGATGCAGGTTTCTAACATTGCACTCATTCGCGAGGCGACGCTGGTGCCGAGTGCCGGCCTGACTGTCCTGACCGGCGAGACCGGCGCCGGCAAGACCGCGCTGCTCTCGGCCCTCAAGCTTATTTTGGGTGAGCGCGCGGATTCGTCGACGGTGCGCGAGGGCGAGGCGCTGGCGAGCGTCGAGGCGCGCCTGTTTGACGGCCCGCACGACACGGAAGGCTTCACGGTCCAGCGCAGCCTTTCCGCCGAGGGCCGCAGCCGCGTCAAGATTGACGGCCGCATCGCCAGCGTGCGCGAGCTTTCGGAGCGCGTCGGCGTGATGATGGATCTGTGCGGCCAGCACGAGCACCAGCGCGTACTCGATCCGGCGCATCACGTTGCGATGGTCGATGCGTGGGCGGGACGCTCTGCGCTCGAGGCGCTGGATGCGTACCGCGCCTGCTTTAAGGCTTCGCGGGCTGCCGCCAAGGAGGTTCGACGTGTCGAAGAGGCCTCGCGTGCGCAGGGGAGCCGCGTCGAGGAGGCGCGCTTTGCCCTCGAGCGCATCGGCGAGGTCGACCCCAAGCCGGGTGAGTATGAGGAACTCGAGAAGCTGCTGCCGCGCTCCGAACATGCCGAGGTACTGGTTGCCACGGCTAACGATGCCCATGCATCGCTTGCCGCCGAAGGGGGAGCGCTCGATGCCGTGAACAGCGCCGTGGCAGAGCTTTCCCGAATGGCTACCGTCGATCGCAAACTCGGCGACATTGCCGATGCACTATCGGATGCCTGTATCTCCCTTGAGGATTGCGCGAACGAGCTTCGTGCCTATCGCGATGGCATCGCCTTCGACCCGCGCGAGCTCGCTCGCATGCGTGAGCGGTATTCCGACCTCAAGGGTCTGTTGCGTCAGTGGGGTCCTACCATGGACGATGTTTTTGCCATGCGCGATCGCTCGCAAGAGCTGCTGTCCCTGGTCGATGATGGCGATGAACAGATCAGAAAGGCGCGTGAGGCACTCGGGAGCGCCGAGCACGAGTTGTTTGCCGCTGCCAAGGCACTTAAGCGCGCTCGCAATGTGGCGGCCCCGCGCTTCTGCCACGAGGTTTGCCGCCAGATGGCTCGCCTGGAGATGGGCGGCGCCGAGCTCGTCTGGGAGTCGCGTGATCTTCCCCGTGCTGAGTGGACGCCCGTTGGTCCTTCGAGCTACGAGCTGCTATACCGCAGCGGTGCCGGTTTGACTCCACGTCCCCTGCGCCGCATTGCGTCGGGCGGCGAGCTCAGCCGCGTCATGTTGGCAAGTAAGGTTGTCCTCGGTAACGCGGACGGTGTCGATACGCTGGTGTTTGACGAGGTCGATGCTGGTGTCGGCGGCTCCACGGCCCGCGCTCTTGCTGGTGTGCTGGCCGATCTTGCCGCCACGCATCAGGTCATCGTCGTAACACACCTGGCGCAGGTTGCGGTTATGGCCGACAAGCACTACGTGGTCAGTAAAGAGCCCGGCGACGTTCCCCAGACGCATCTGGATGAGGTGGCTGGGGATGCTCGCACTGCCGAGATTGCCCGCATGCTCAGCGGCGACCAATCGGAGGCAAGTCTTGCGCATGCCAAGCAGATGCTTGAAGAAGCTCGAGGTTAGGTCGTATCAGCGGTGTTGGTGGGACAAAATAGACTGAAATTTTTGTCCCACTACGCGTTTTACTCCACAACCTTATCCGGCTGGATGCGCTCTTCGTTGTAGCTGATATGCTCGCGGGCGTCTTCGATTTCGGGC